>JBOFCW010000072.1:0-15146 GCA_051646395.1 Bacteroidales bacterium | reverse complement strand
GAAATCTCGAAGTCTGCTGTTTTGTTTACTTGCTGTGCCAAAATCGTAACTGAATTCACGAAAAACAGCAAGAATGCGACAAATAGAAATAGAAAACGATTAATTTTTCGCATCTTTGTATTGATTTTAATGATTAATATCTGAAAGAAGTGGAGAGTGTAAGCCGGCCAAAGTTTAACTCTCCCTTCTTTTTTATAAACTGAAGAAGTTGATTTTTTCTAAATCTTCTTTTAATGCTTTGTATTCTGTTTCTGTAAATGCGGCAAAAGGAGATCTGCATGAGCCGCAATCGATTCCGATCTGCTTCATTATTGCTTTTCCTCCGCGAACACCTCCGCCATATTTGATAATAATTTCGACTACCTGAATGGATATCTCCTGTAGTTGACGCGCTTTTTCCACATCATTTACTTTCATAGCCTCGAAAATGCCTCTGTACACATTCGGGATATAGTTGTATGTACTGCCTACTCCTGCCTTAGCTCCGAAAGCCAAACCTGCTATCAGAATCTCGTCATATCCGTGAAGCACCTCAAAACGGCTATTCTCCAAAGCAATGCACTCACCCATCTCCATAAGGTTGTTATGTGTAAATTTAACTCCAACCAGATTCGGAATTACCTTTGATCCCTCTTTCAGAAAATCAACAACCGATAAGCATACACCCGACATGGATGGCATATTGTAGTAGTAGAATGGCAATTCAGATGCAGCTGCTGCTATTGGCTTGAAGAAATCAACCAAATCTTTTACCGTTCCCGGTCTGAAGAAGTTCGGAGCAATTGATGAAACAGCATCTGCACCTTTCTGTGCTGCATGTGCCGCTAATGCAATCGCATCTTTCTGACAATTGCTGCCTACGTGAGCAATAACCTTAAATCTTCCGGCTGCACACGCGATCCATTTTTCCAGAATCAACATACGCTCCTCTAAGGTCAGCGATTGCGATTCACCTGTCGTACCGCAAACAAATACACCTGTGAACTTAGACTTTGCTGCCCATTCGGCGTAGTTTTCAATAACGGCATAATTAACCTCACCGTTTGCATCCATAGGAGTAAAGGTAGCGGCTACCATTCCCTCCATTCTCTGATAATTTTTCATTTCAATTTATTTCTGTTTGTAAATTGTATAGTGTATAATCGATTTCTTTTCATCGGGAAAGAGCAGACTAAACAAATAGCCCAGCACAAAACAGGAGATAAAACCTGTTGCGGCAAACAGCAGCAGATGCACAAAAGCATATTTGACGATAAACAGCTGAACCACCACACTGCCTGCAAGTCCAAGCAAAGCTCCTTTTGCATTCGCTCGTGTCGTAATCATACCCAGCATAAACAGGCCTCCTAAGCTACCTAAAATAATTCCCAGTATTTTATTAAACTCGTCCCACATAGACTTCACTTCCCAGGTAGCCATCATCAGGGCAAAAACGATCCCTAAAGCTCCCAGTACACACGTTGCCAGTTTCGCCGTTCTCAACGCCTCTTCTTTTGACTGACTAAAAAACTTCAGATGAATATCAGTCACATAAGCCGTTGCTGCCGAGTTCATACTACTACTTAGTGTTGACATCGCTGCTGCAAAAATGCCCGAGATCAAAAGACCTGCCAGACCTTGCGGTAACTCTGTGAATATATACCAGGGTAATATTGCGTCGCCATCCGTAATTGTCAGACTCAGATCCTCCGGCAAATGGCGGTAGTAAACAAATAAAGCGGTACCGACAAAAAAGAAAAGAATGGTAGCCGGTATAGTCATAACCGCATTAGTCAGCACACTCTTTCTGGCCTCTTGTTCTGTAGCTGTCGTCATGTATCTTTGCACCAATGTCTGATCTGTCCCGTAAGTTGTCAGGTTTGTGAAGAAAGAAGCAATCAGCACCGTCCAGATGGTCGACTGACGCAAATCCCAGTTCATGGATCCTAAATCAAATTTATTGTACTCCGAAGCCTCTCTCAGAATACCGCTCAAACCATCAGGCGTAGAAGTGGCAATCAGGATTACTACGAGAATAGCACCCCCCAGAAGCACAACCACCTGCAAAGCATCCGTCCATACCACCGCTTCGATTCCTCCGATCATGGTATAAATCAGACTCAGCACCCCCATCACCATAATGCACATACGTATATCGATACCCGTCACCACATTCAAAGCAATAGCAGGCAAAAACATAACGATCCCCATTCGTCCTATCTGGAAAAGAATAAACGCAACACTACTGATCACACGTATTGCACTGTTAAAGCGTTTTTCCAGATATTCATAAGCTGTTGTCACATCCAATGTCCGATAGAAAGGGATAAATAAGTACAGAATAATCGGTACAACCAGAATAATTCCGGCATTCATAAGCATGTAACTCCAATCCGAACTAAATGATTTTGCCGGGATAGCCATAAAAGTAATCGCACTCAGTGTCGTACCGAAAATACTCAGCCCCACAGCCCACCAGGGCAAACGACCTCCACCCTTGAAATAGTCATCTGTCGTCTTCTGTTTTTTAGCAAAATATATTCCGATATAAGAAAGTGAAGCAAAATAAAGAATGATCACTACGATATTCAGCCAACCGAAACTACGCTCAAAACTCTTTATCTGACCTATCAGTATCTGAGGCGTACGTTCTCCCGGTCTGACCTCCCCGCTCCCTATATAGAATTTATTGTTTCGTACAACCACATTCGTAGTCACCGGTATTCTAACCGAATTTTCCGAACGCGATTTAAATGTTTCTGTGATGGTATGATAAACCCGAAGCGAGTTATCAAATCCCGGATGAGCCGCTGAGGCAGGAATCAACGCAGGCACTCCTCCAAAAAACAAGATATGATTTGCCCCTGTAGCTATTGCTGTGCCGGCCATTACAGGAAAAGAACCGTTCAGCTTTTTCCATTTATTCAACCGGATATTGTATTCATATCCATCTGTCAATACACGCACGCTGTCTTTGTTAAAAGTACGTCCGCTGAACAAATAAAAACAATGGTCCGAACCATTACTCTGAATAGCACTCACCGCATAACCGCGTGAATCACCCGGCCAGCTTTGCAACTCCTTCCATTCCGGACGCGATTTATTTAAATCCAGCATAAGGAATGAATGCGATGACTCCCCATCCACAACACCTTTTTGTCCACCTGCAATAAAAATCTTATTATTCCAGATCGCACCCGTAGCATTAGCCAAAGGGTAAGGCAGCGAAGGCCAGTTCGTATCCAAAACCAGTTTTCCCGATTCTTTTTTAATCAGAAACACATTGCTCAGACAACTATCCGCATTACATCCACCTATACAGAGTAAACCGCGGGGAATAGAAAAAGAAAGTCCGTAAGCAGCAGCCACCGGTAATTTCAAATCAACCCTGCTCAACGGAACGGAGTCAATCGAATCTGAGGCAAACAGATCCCTATGCCAGGCTTTTTCACCACCATCCCATGGCATTTGTTCCGGAAAGTTTGCACCGCCTGCTACGATATAGGTCGAACCGACAAATCCCGAAAAAGCTCCGGCAACACCCGGATGAGGCTTATCGATACCCGATTCGGGCAGTATATTTGATTTGTGCCATACGATTGAATCTTTCTCAATTGCGAAAGAGAAAAATATATTCAGCAGACACAGCATTAAGGCATTTAGTATTTTCATTGGTTTTTTCATAATAATCAGGTATGTTTCTTAAGATTATGCTCGGCTTCTCATCAATCTCTTATAACTTAAAAAATGGTTTTTCAAGGCTTTCGTAAAGCCATCCTCATCACGTTGTTTCAAAAACGTAAACAGTTCTTCATGCGTAACGATCTTACCTTCTTTTACCAGCTCGATATTAATCGGCTCAATCAGATCGTTAAATTTCTTATTCACAAAGGTCATCAACGGATAGACCATCTCTTGAAATTCCGAAACAATTTTATTTCCCGCTATTTCATATAGCTTCGCATGAAAATTATATTCGCTGTACGGATCATACTCATTGTTATCGTACAAAACACTATGTTTCACAATTTCTTCCAATTCATGAATATCGGCGTCCGTCAGATTCAGAAACAGATCCGAACACATCCCTATTTCAAGCGTGATCCGGAAATGCAACATCTCAAAAATCGTTTGTTCATCCAGAATACGCGGATCAATAATACGCTTCATCCCGTTAAATACAGAAGGCGCTGTCATGATCATCCCTCTTCGTGGGCGTGTCTCTATGATCCCCAGCATTTTCAGCCGGCTTAATGCTTCACGCAACACGCTCCGTGCAACACCAATCGTTGCTGCCAGCTCTATTTCATTCGGTATGGGATCCCCAACCGATATATCTGACTCTTTTAAATAATTCAACAATTTATCTTCAACCTGATCAACCAGTGTCAATGGCTGAATTGTTGCTCTCAGATGCTCCATAGTATAGCTAACTTATTTTTTCAGTAGAGAGTCTTCAGAAAAGTCTCTCAATTCATATTATTCCTATTTGTCTGACAAATAAAAGAAAGTAATTTATTATATGCAAATTTTAAGCCCTTATTTATTCCGGAAAATAAATAAGGGCTTAGCCACAAAAGATATATCTATTTGATTGTTTGCTATTTAAGCAATCTTTATCACATTAAAACTTTTCAATCCTGCGAACTTCTTCAAAAGCATTATAGACTCATTAACACACGCATCCATATTTTCGCCCCCGTCATATCCGTTTACGATCATCAAAAGGTTCGAAGTCGAATCTCTCAACATCGTCCGTTCCTCATCACTGGTAGGTGTCCCGATAGGTCCTGCCTCATCCCGGTATACAGGCAAACCCTCAATATTCAGCTCCCCTCTGCCTATCGCCCGGAAGAGCTCGCCATTTCTGCCTACGCCCAATTCCAGATCCCCAACGACCTCATCCCCATCAAACCCGCCAATTGAGTAACCATACTTAATAGAGATATAGTTAATCAGATCCACCAAAACCGAAATACGATAAAGCGGCATATCTTTCAGCACCCTGCGACACAAAGCCTCAGCCGAAGGTCTGTATCTGTTCGGATCCTTACCCAATGCTTTATAAGCCTGCCGTGTTGCCAGAATCTCTTTTCGCTTATTCACCTCCGAAATCGTATAACCCGATTTTATCTCCGCTTCCAGCTTTTCAATCATTTCCCACAAACCGGCAGACTCTTTCGAATTCTCCACTTTAGCCAATAGCGCAACGCCTCTATATTCGGGAGCAGCCGCTCTCAACTCCTCCGACACAGTTATATGAATTAAATCCATTGTTTTTTTTGTAGTTTTCAAGTTTTTGCAAAGATAATACATTCTCCAAAGCCTTTATTCGTTAAACTATTTTAATCTCGCGTTTTTTTACACCCAAAACTATTGACAATCCGAAAAAAACCTCTATATTTGCAGCATGTTTTTCATGGTATTAGATTTAAGGTTAATTAGGGTTTAGGTTGTCGTGAGACAACCTTTTCTTTTTTATATACTTAGCCTTCTTTTCCGCATAAAAAAACGACGAAACTGCTCTTACACAATCCCGTCGTAAATTTCTTTTTCCAGATATTTTTTTCAACAATCAAAAAACAGTTTCCTAATACAGATTCGGATTTGACGCTGTTTGCAGATATTGTGCCGAATTTACCGGAAATCGCCCGATATTATTTACATAAAACACATTAGCAAGCTCGCTTGCCCAGAGTCCATAGGTCATACTACTGCTGTGAGAATACCCGATACAATGTCCCAGCTCATGAAATATGACATTTGCGGAATACGTATTAAAATAATGTCTCACGAACATATCCTGAGCCACACCCCAGGTTGCTCCGCCGCCCAATCCATTTACACCATTACCCGTATATACCAGCCCAATATTAAAACCACCGTGGTTGATAATTGCAGGAATAATAGTACTCACATCGATTATATCTCCGGGTCCGCCGTTGCCATACAATCGTCCCTGATAAGACATCACCAACTCCTCAAAATCAGGCAATGTAACCATATAAGCCACATTCGTCCATATAGCAATTGCCTCTCTGATATGCACAGGACGTATCCCCATCCAGTTACCGGCAGGTGCACCGTTCCAGGCATCAGGATCTCCGCCGAAACTGCTAAATCGTATATTCCAATTAGATCTGATCCTCTTTATTTTATCCATAAACGGATCTTCACATTCAAATTCCAACCCCGAAGCGATCAGCGCCTGAACCTCTGCTGCTGTCAATTGTATTTTCGAATTCGACTCCATTGTAAACTCCTGAACAGGCATTTCCTTCGAAAACGAAAAACGGGCATCACAAAAGGCCGGAATACTATCATAGTAGGCCAGCAATACACGTTCTCCATAAATATCATCAGATGACCATACCGAAACATCCTTAACAGGAACCGCAGAATAAAAACGACTCAGCAGCTCATTATTTTCAGTAATCGAAAGCTGAAGGGGTTTATTTATTCTGAAAGAACGCGCTTTTGAATCATAAAAGATTGATTTAGGCTCATCGTCCTGCAAAATAAGTCCACGCTCCGCCTGGTCATAAAATGACCGGCTTATGTACAACATTCCGTTTTTCGAATCGGGATGCTTCGACATATCCAGATTTAAGACTACACGCATTCCTTGTTCCAGCTTCAACGCCGTTGTTTCATTCAGTTTGTACAAATCATTTTTATGATTTGCCGTTTCGATAGTAAAATCAACAGACAAAGGCTCACTGCCAATCTGAGGCATAAAGAAACAATCCGTCCGGTCATACATAGACTGCTCACCCCTATAGGTCGCTTCTCCCTGCAAAGTCCCATCTACCGTAAATTCAGAATACAACTTGTATTTTTTATCGATTGATAAACGGATATCCCGAATCGAATTTTGCAAATAGGGAGAAGACATTTCTTTATTCACATGAACAAAACTCAGCACAGGAGCCAGCTTTACCTCAAAAGTTTCTTCCGTCTCAAGCGTCACCCGAAAAGGGTACGATGCATGATACAGCTCTCCGTTTGGCAACAAAGGAATCTCATTATTCTCAAAGTAAAACCAGGGATCATTTAATGAGAAAGGCGTATTGTTTATTCTAAGTCCCGATTCACACAACTGCCTATTATAGGCCAGAATATAAATCTTATATTCACCTAAAGGAAGTGGCTCCATCACAATCTTACCCGACTCTTCCTGATAGTCCGATTGAATTTCATGAATAAAACTACCATCTTTTTTTGTCAGCAGATACGTAACGGTCAGGTTATCCAGATCGCTCTTCTGCATGACGGTTGGCATTATCTGCAAATCAAAAGAAATAGCCGTTCGCTGATCCAGCACATCCTCAAACTCTGACGAACAACCTGTCCAGAGCAGAAAAAACAAAAACAGCAACAGGTATCTTTCTACAGTTTGACTCTTCAATTTTTTATACATTACCGCGACTAATTAATTGATAATATAATTTACAGGTGATTTCACACAACGAATCGTGCGCGTATGCACTCCCGGTCCGCTCAGATTTCCATAACTGGTTCTGTTTGTATTAAAATCCATTACAAAATGTGTCGGACCCGTTGTTACAACAGGAAATATAATCTGTCCCAGTGTCGCAGTTATATTTGCCGACTGATTGCCCAGCCCCGTAAACACCATTTTCTCCCCCTGATGATTTCGAATATCCTCTATCCATAAAAACGAAACTTGCGGTATCGTGACACCATCTACAATCAGATCATTACGCGTAAAACGGTGTATCATATAACGGTTATTCCCCGCACTTGCATTATATGGATTTGTACTTCCTGACCCCGGCAAAGTAAGCTGACCTCCCGTGTACCAGATATAATTCCACTCATCTCTGCCAGGCATCTGAAATCCGGCCGGACAGTGTGCATCCGCCGGACCATTACTGACTTGTCCATCGGGTATATCCGCATAACCATCGTACAGAAGAACAGGAGTTGTTTCCCCATCCCGAACAGTGCTTTTCAGATACAACCCGTTTGTACTTTTTCCTTTATAGGTAGCACCCGCATAATAAACGAAATCCTCATCCGAACACGTTTTCAGATATTCCTGAAACGTATCGCGCGCAATGTCACGATCAAAACCGATCTGATCAGCATAACTCTTCGAATTACCACGCATATTGTATTTACTCCAGTATTTCCCACCTTGTGTAATGACAGGCAATGAATAGCGTTTTCGTTTGAAACTGAACACCTCTTCCACTCCATCTTTATACGTAACCGTCATTATACTGCGCTGCTCCTGCCCTGTAGCCTCCGTATCATTCACCTTAAACGCACCGTCAACCGTATTTACACCGTCCTCGCTCACGACACGCAACCAGTCAAACTGCGCATCCCCCGAGCGCGTTTCGATCTTCTCTATATCCGATGCCTGATAACCATTCCAAGCCTCAACTTCGGCAATATATCCATCTCTGTAATCATCCCACGAAGCAGACTCGCTATTTAATACAGCATTCAGATTTTTAAACCACGTCCGGTATCCCTGCTTTACAAGCACGATTTGTTTATTATAATACTGAGATTCCGCCACTGATTTTATCATCATCGGAATAATAGTCTTCACCTGATTGATTCTGCTGCTTTCGACAGTCAGTGCAAATTGATTCCCGATATAACTGTTTCTCGAATCAGGCACCGTTGCCACCCCGATCTGCGAACTTTCCACTTTCGCCTCAGTCTCTACCGGAGCGTCCAGCCCTAAAATAAAAACACCGGAATAATCCGGTGCTATGAATAATGTGTCCAATGTTTTTGAAGCAACCACCCCCTCAGGCAGTTGCGAAGTCGAAAGATCTATTTTCGGAATAAATCCTCCCGGCTGCGTATCAACGCTTCCGCCGTCACCCCATTCTAAGATCGATAGAGAAGTATAAATAACTGCTCCATTACTCTTAATCTTAATTTCGTATTTCTTGTTTCGCTCAATTACCTTCGGCAAAGTCGCTTTTAATTTATTCTTAACACCGTTTATGCGTACATAAAACAGAATCTCAGATGCAGAAGCCGCATTTTCATAAATATAAGCAAAACCCTGAATGCCGTCATTCAGCTTTGCAAAAGCATCAGCTCCGAGCGTCTGTGTCTTTAACTCTCCACCTGTTAATGGAGACGTATTACCCGGAAAAACATAACTTCTGTCAATCAGGTTGCTTATTTCACACGACTCAATAACAACATCTAACGTCGTCTCTTTCACCACATCCAGACGTGCAACCGAGCGTATCAGTTCAATATTCATCAGATTATTATCTAAAGAACCAGCTTCCTTCTCAGCCGTATAATGAATCGCCGGAAACGTCGTCTCAAAATCAACAGGTCCTGTAGTCATTCCTTTACAGTCACTCAAACCCGGATTTAAAGACGTAAAGTCCAACCCGTGATTCCCCGCTATAAACATGATTTTATCAAAAAACTTCCCCCCGGTTCCGATCGAATACACACCCTCCACCGGAGTTAAAGCAGTTTCCTTATGCTGAAGCGACTCTTCCTGATACAAAAGCGCATTGACATTTGTCAATATGTCTCCTGAAGAAGAAGCTTCATAATTGAATTTAACCCCAAACTGATCTTTCCCCGGATATTCAACCTCCTGATCCTGACAAGAAAAGAACAGAAAAACAAAAAATAAAAAAAACAACTGCTTCATTCTAATTTTAAATTTAAATAAATCGTTAGCGGAATCCCCCTATCTTTTTAAAATATGTATTATTGTTACGGTTACAAAGTTAAAAGAAAACACAACACTCTCCAATTTAATTACATTAATGCTTATTTGATTTAGCATACACATCACAAAACAGATGTTTCAATACCAAAGGTGTAGGGGCGGGCTTTATGCCTGCCCGTGTTCCAAAACCAACCAAAAATTCAATCAACCAACGAAATGTTTTGATCCGAACGATGCCATTTTTTATTTGGTCAAATTCCATTACCATGCGATATTTATTTCCGCGACCGATCCGAAAATTACCCCGGAGGGGTTATCAATTAGTAACCCCGGGTGAAGCAACGCTAAAAGCGATGGTTCGACCCGGGGAAACAACAAACCCTCTACCCCCAACCCCGGAGGTGGTTGTCTGTGAAATACTGGTAACTTAATCCAAATATCCCTGTTAATATTTTCTTACTGCATCTTTTTTTCAAAAATCAAACCATGACTTTTTTCAGAAACTCTTTTAATACAGACAAATACTCCGAATCAAAATTCCACATATCTGCTTCATCTGATTTCCTCCTCACCATTGATTAGAAAACCTAAATTATCAGCATCGTAACGATATGATTTAATGTCCCCATTTTGTGTCCGTTGCAAATAATAACAGGCTACTTTATCAAGTAATTCACCTTTCGGAAAATCACTAATCAGTTGAGATATACCCCGAAGCGCATCTACACTATGAGTTGTAGCAAACACCTGAATATTTAATTGATTAGCTAGTTGAAAAATAACCTTCCAAAGCTCATATTGAACAGAATAGTGCAATCCATTTTCGAATTCATCGATCAATAAGATACCATTTTCACAACTTAGCATAGCGAGTATGATAGTCAGAATTCTGTTGATGCCATCCCCCATTCCACTCAGACGATAACGCTGCGTGTTATGAGAAAATACAACAAACGGTACACGCTCCTGCCCTAAGGATAGTCCTCTTGTCTTTTCATCCTTTAGAAAATTAATATTTTCGATTTGTGGCTCTATTATACGCAAAGCCTCAAGTATATACTTTTCATTAGGTGTCAGTGCTACTTTGTCGAAAAGCTCAGGATTCTTATCTCCCATGATCAGATTCGTCCGCACAAATTCAAATAGCTTCTTCTCTTCTATCCCAATTCGTCTGCGAACCCCATTAAAGGTATACAAGGATTTACGACCTCCATATGTTATAGACAATCCAATATTACCATTCTGATCTGCTGCATTTGCATCGTCCAAAACCTTATAAGAAGTTCTCTCAAAACCTTCCTGATCAATCTCTTTAATTTCTTCATAAACAACCAACTTCATCGAATATGACAACTTTTCCGAAGACATACTATTCTCAGTTGCACATATTTCAAGAGGCTTATTCAGAAAAGAGTCTAAATCTCTGTTTCGATATAAAGAAAGAAATCGCTCCAACTCTTTCTCAGGTCTGCTCTCAACAGAAGTCGAAAAGCGAACTCCTTCTCCCCGACTTTCCAGAATATCTTTTATCTGTTCTAAATCTCCTTTAGAAGCAAAAATTGATACCGCTTCAAGCAGAGCCGATTTCCCTACGTTATTTTTACCTACAATCAAATTTATTGTAGTTAAATCACTAAGAGTTAAATCCTCGAAGCTTTTATAGTTCTTTATTTCTATTGATTTCATTCCGCTTCTTTTTATATTGATTAAAAATCCCGGATAAGACTTATTTGTCAAATCACAAAATCCAGTTTTTATACTAGTAACAATTTAGAATCCGATTTTTCAGATATCCGTTATATAGATTGCAAAAATAATATTTTATTCAATCGATATCATTTCTGTCAATCTTTTCACCCATCCCTGTCAAATCAATACATAAACCGCTCGAGTTTCTCTTTCCAGCGTTTCCAGTCCGGCATTTCCGTTTCCAGTAAAGCAAAAAAAGCTTTGGTGTGTCCCCGATGCACCAAGTGACAAAGTTCGTGCGTAATCACGTACTCTATGCAGGGTTTGGGAGCTTTAATCAGGGCCGTGTTCAGGATTATTTTACCACCTGAAGTACAACTGCCCCAACGGTTCTCCATCTCCTGAACCTGAATCGACGAGGGTTTCACACCGTATTTCGAAAAGCGGGCAGTTATCGGGCCGGCTATCTCCGCAAACTTCAGCTTTGCCCGTTCGCGATACCATTCCCGCATCAGCTCCCCGGCTTTCGAGCGAGGCGAACAAACCACCTCAAAGCAGCCTCCCTTATATTTTGCACCCTGCGGTTTGCCCTCCGTCACCCGCAACAGGTATTGCCTGCCCAGGTAATAGTGCGACTCTCCGCTGATGTATTCTTTTTGCGGACTACGCTCCCCGAACGATCGGAAATAGAGTTGTTGTTTAACAATCCATCCCGCCCGTTTGAGCAACCGCTCCTCTATCTGTTCCAGCGATGCACCTATAGGCGCACTCACCTCTACCTCCCCTTCGGGAGTGACCGTTATACCCAATGTTTTTCGTTCCGTAAAACGTAATAGATACGGAATCGTTTTTGTTCCGAAACGGATTATTCCTTTTGTCACCTGAAACATAATTTTGCTACCTCTACACAGCGATCGGCAATCTCATCCATATCATCAAATGTAATCTGGATTTCATACTTTCGCTTCACCTCATCAATTAAAAAATCCTCCATTTCAAGTCGCATCGGACCGATCAGCTCACTTTTGTTCTGCCAGTCCACCACCGTTTTCCCGTTATCGGTCACATACCGGCAGATAATTTTGTCCAATGCCAGCGCTGTTTCCAGAGCCAGCACCTTCATATCAACCTCCGCCGAAGCAGTCAGTTCCGGATATTTCTCCATACACAAACCGTAATAGGCACGGGCAGCCGGGTTTTCGGTTATTGCCGCAGGCAGCTCATTGTCTGTATGCGCCAGCACCTTGTCCATATATTCCGTCACCTGCCGCAGGTATTCGATCTCGCTGATACGTTTCTGCTCATAAGCATCGATTGTTTCTTGCAACAATTGCGAAAACTTCTTGTAGAAAGCTGGATCCGTATCCATTTTCTCCGCCAGATACTTTTTCGTACGCGAAGCAATCGTATCAGCCTTAGCCGCCTTACCCTCTATCTTTTCGACTACCTCTGCAAAACGATCCTTATCGAAGATATTCACCTGTTCCGTAATCACCTTCACCTCCCCGCTTCCGATATGCCGGTCGATCAGCTTCTGAATCTGACCCTCGTATTTTTTATAGTCAATCGTATCCGAATAACGTTCCTGCACCGCACTACGCAATTTCAGAAACATCGTCAGATCGTTTTTATATTTATCAATATCCTTCTCGCTCGTCTTTTTATGGAAATCCATGGACGAAAGTGCAACCTTCATTGTCCGCGCAAAAGCTGCCAGCTTTTCGTAAAACTCCACACGGATATCCTCCGCACGCAGCCATTCGCCGTAAGCCTCCAAATCCTTTTTATTCGGTATGGTTTTAAAAATATCCCAAACCTCCGAATGTTTTTGCGGCAATTTCGCAATCTCCTCACCGATATCCGTAAAAGCCCCTTCCAGATCTTCCGCATCAAAATCGCTGTAAATATCCAGTGCTTTGTTCAACGCACCCAACACACCGTAATAATCTACGATATAACCGAACTCCTTATCGTCACACACCCGGTTTACGCGGGCAATCGCCTGCAACAGTGTATGCTCCTTCAGCTTCCGGTCGAGATACAACACCGTATTTTTCGGTTCGTCAAATCCTGTCAGCAGTTTATCCACCACAATAATGATCTCCGGGTCAGCATTATTCTTAAAACGGTTCACGATATTCGTTTCATACTTTTTAGGCGTACCGTGCTCGTCCATCATCCGTTTCCAGAAAGCCACCTCCTTGTTCGATGTCTCTCCGTAAGCCGTATCCTCTCCCTCGCGCGTATCGGGCGAAGTGATCAGTACCTCCGACGAAACAATTCCGATATCATCTAAATACTCTTTATACTGAATGGCTATCCGTTTTCTCGGAGCCACCAGCTGCGCCTTGAATTTCGTACCCTGCCAGTTATCTTTGAAATGCTTAGATATATCCAGCGCAATCGCATAAATCCGCTGATCAGCCTGATTCAGCTGATCGGCACGACTGAATTTCTTTTTCATATCCGCCCGCTGATAATCGGTCAGCGGCTCACATACAGTGTCGAAAAACAGATCCAGCGGACCCTCATGCACTGTTTGCCCTGCCAGTCGCCCTTCGTAAAGCAACGGAACCACCGCCCCGTCCTTCACCGCCTGATCGACCGTATAAACAGGCTGAATCACACCACCGAACTTCCTGGCTGTGCTTTTCTCCTTTTTCATCAAAGGTGTACCCGTCATTGCGATAAAGCAGGCATTAGGAAGCGTTTTCTCCATCCGCACACCCATTTCGCCATACTGGCTCCGGTGTCCTTCATCGATCAACACAAATATATTAGGGTCGGTCAGCGGATTCTTTATTCCCCGCACAGCCGTTTCAAACTTATTGATAATGGTGGTCACAACCGCATCGCCCTTACTTTCGAGCAACCCGATCAATTCGCTCCCCGATCGTGCATTCTCTACCGGCGTCCCGCATTTTCTGAACGTAGCCGTTATCTGGCGGTCCAGATCCGTGCGATCCGTCACCAACACGATTTTCGGATTCCGTATCGTTTTATCCAGTACGATAGCCTGAGCCAGCAACACCATCGTCAGCGACTTCCCGCTTCCCTGTGTATGCCAGATCACGCCACCCTTGCGCTTACCGCCTGTTATGTGTCCGATACGTTCGATGGTTTTCTCTACAGCAAAAAACTGCTGATAGCGTGCCACCTTCCGGATACCATCGTCAAAGAGCGTAAAACTGTACATCAGTTTCAGCAAACGATCCGGGCGACACAGCGAGTAGAGATAGCCATCCTGAACCGAGGGCTTAATCTCCGATTCATACATTCGTTCGAAGTGGTTACGCACATAGCCGAAACGTTCGCCAAACAATTTCGAATTAATCCGTTTTTCGTTCACCTTAGCCGAAAGCTCCTGTGCATACAAATCCTGCTCCTCACGGTTGGCAAACTGCTCGGTCCATTTCGACCAGAATTTCTCCGGAGTTCCCGCCGTCGCATAACTGGCCGTTTGGGTAGCCACAGACAGCAAAAGAGCCGAATAGACATACAACGAGCGGATACCGTCCTCTTTCTGATTGCGCAAATGCTGCGAAATAGCCTGCGTGAGCGAGTCCTTTATATCAGGCCGCTTACATTCGATCACGCAAAGGGGAATACCGTTTACAAACAAAACGATATCGGGGCGATACGTATCGCTCATTCCGCCGCGCGTCACGGTAAACTCTTCGGTCACATGAAAAACATTGTTGGCAGGGTTCTGCCAGTCTATATATTGAAGGGTAAAACTTTTCTTATCGCCGTCTATACTCTGCTCCAGCGTTTTGCCAGCCGTGAGCAG
>JBOFCW010000058.1:0-4857 GCA_051646395.1 Bacteroidales bacterium | reverse complement strand
CTTTTGCAAAATTAATGGCTTTTGTCAGGTCGTTCGTTTCCTGATCCGGATTGTGGTGGATTAAATCAGCATACTTAACCTTCATTTCGTAAGATAAGCTATCCAGATCACCTACAATAAAATTGGGTTCGATACCCTCGGCCGATAACTTATTGACCGCACCGTCACAGGCGATAATCACAGATGTTCCGCGAATCATTTTTTTTAATTCAGCATCAGTAGGAAAAGCTCCGTTGGCTACGATGATACAATCATGCTTTATTTTCATAACAGACTCCTTTCTTTTTCCAAATCAGATAACCCGCCAGAGCGGCAAATGCGTAAAAAGTATATAAAAACATGGTCGGGTATAAGCCCCGGTGGTAATATAGCCAGATAGAGATCGCGTTGACAAGGATCCAGCATAGCCAGTGTTCGATCACCCGGCGGGCAAGTAGCCAGGTGGCTACAATGCTGAGTGTAGTTGTCAGAGCATCTCCCTGGGGTATCGGTGAGTTTGTAAACGTTTTCAAAGCCATAAAAATAGCACCGTAAATCAAAACTGTTATGCTCAGGATGCGTAAAAAGGATTGCAACGTCAGATGAGAATATTCGATGGTGTGGCTGTCTTGCGCTTTTCGTGCTCCGTTTCGCAAGCTACGGCGCCACACATGATAACCATAAAGACTGATTGCCGCATTGTAAATATTAAAAGCCATATCAGCGTAAATCCGGGACATGGCAAAGACAAATATATAGAATAAAGAGCTAATTCCACCTAAGAGCCACATTTGAGGCTTTTGTTTCATTTCAAGCCATAAATACAATAATCCGGTAATGACACCGAAGTATTCGAGGAAAGACCAGAATGTATCTGAAAACATAGTTATTCGTTTAAATAAGAATTGCACGAAGGTAGCAGGTAATCTGCTTTCGTGCAATTCGGATTATCTTTTATTAAAATTTTAAAGTGAGGGCTGCCATAACATTCGTTCCGGCCTGAGTTGCCAAACCATCATCGTTTACGCGATTCGAATTGGTATGACCGGTTTGTTCGTTGATGTAAGAATAAACCCATCCGTTGGTTTCGTATTTTGCATTGAAGAGGTTATTAATGCGTACAGCCAATGCGATTTCCTTCATGAAAGTCGGTTTGAACGTATATCCCATTTGCAGATGATTCACGAAATACGGGTCAAGAGAACGGCTTTTGTTTGAAGAATTGTCGAGATACTGACGCGATACAAATACGGAATTGAAACTTGCGTGGAATCCTTTTTTGTTGAAACTAAAAATACTGTTCGCAACAATAGAAGGAGACATGGCGATTGTGGTTTTATTATAAAACACCTCCCGCGTGCCGCTCCAATCTTCATATGAGTTACCTTTTTCATCTTCAAAAAGGCTGTATTCATCTACTGTTTCAGTGAAATTCCTGATTTTGTTTGCACTTAATGCAATGTTTCCATTCCATTCGAAGCCTTTACAAATGCGTACGCCTCCCATCAGTTCAATCCCCATGCGATAAGAGTCTGGTATATTGGAGGTCAGAGCTTCGCCGATTTCACTCAGTTTGCCTGTCAGGATCAGCTGATTCTTATAATTCATATAATATAAGTTCATACCCACATTCCAAGTTTTGCCTGAGAAACTATATCCTGCTTCATAATCATACAACGTTTCATGAGTCGGCAGTTCGTTGATCCCTGCATCGGTATAATTGTTGCGATTCGGTTCTCTGTTGGCGATGGCAAACGAGGCGAAAGCATTGTGCCCATTGCGATTATAGTTCAAGCCTGCTTTGGGATTGAAAAAATTAAAATGTTTATGAATATTCAGTTGTTGTTGGATATCTTCATAATCGAAATTATCATTTGTCCCATCCACTTTGTAGTTGATCCCTCTGTACTGCATATCTACATAAGTACTCAGATTGGAAGTGAAGTTGTAATAGACTTTCGCATAAAAGTTGTAATCTAGTTTTTGCGCGTCGCTGTCATAATAAATATGATCTGGTGAAAGGTTGTTGTAATTTCTTGCCCAGATTACATTACCTGTATGTTTGCCTTCATAATTGTTGATTCCACCTCCCAGAGTTAAGCGGAAATTATTTTTTTGATAATCCGCACTGGCAATGACTCCATAAAAATCATTTCGAAGCCATTTACGACGCACCAGGTCTGTTCTTTTAATTTTATTCCCATTGCTGCTTGTAAAAGGATTCAAGTTATATTTGACCAACTTGGCATTTTCTTTGTAGTCTTCATAGTATCCCTTTCCATTCGTGTAGTGTAAGGTCATATTCACATCCCAATTGTTTTCAAAGCGATGTGCTGCAGTCAGGTGATGATGTTGCTGGCGGTAGTTGTCTGTTTGGTCGTAAAATTGATAGATCTTATTTCCGTTTTCATCGAGAATATCCATTCCGTATTCGTCTTTTAACGTATAACGCCCACAACTATTGAAGGTGCGGTTTCCGTTTCGTATCGAATCGCCGGGAACATAATTCCAGGCTTGCCCGGTTCTTTCATTACTACCGAAAGTCTGATAGCGTATCAGGGAGCTTCCCGCATAATAGGCTGCTGATGCATAATAAGAAGACATGTCTGCCTTTGATCGATCAATAAATCCATCACTGTCTAGTTTCGAGTAGCGAGCGTCGAAAACAAAATGATCATAAAGCAAACCGGTCCCTCCACGAAAGGTGTTTTTGAATGTCATAAACGAACCCACTGCAGAATTGAGTTCTGCATATGGCTTCAGTTCGGGTTTTTGGGTCTGCATGCCGATGGTCGCACCAAAGGACGCTGCTCCATTGGTAGACGTACCGGCTCCACGCTGGATTTGAATGTTTTCGACAGAGGAGGCGAAATCGGGCATATTTACCCAGAATACGGTATGGGATTCCGAATCGTTTACAGGAACGCCATTTACGGTAACATTGATTCGGTTGGCATCTGTACCTCTGACACGATAACCCGTGTATCCGATTCCTGTTCCTGCATCTGAGGTTACGACGACCGAGGGTGTCTGAGAGATGAGATAGGGTACGTCCTGACCGAAATTGGAGTTTGATAGTTGTTCTTTAGAAACGTTCGATTGTGCGACAGGGGTCAGTTCGCTTGCTCTTGTGGCTTTGATTACCACTTCGTTGAGATTTACAATATTACTGACAGAATCTGTCGTAGAGGTAGTCGCCCCGATCGACTGAAAGGCGATAAAGCCTAAAGAGGTAAAAGTAAAAACCTTTTTCATTCTTGAAATAAAATATAACATACACATGAAAAAAGGGGAGAGGTAAGCAGATGAATCAAACAGAGTCTTTTTCTCAAAAGGTCTTTCCCTGCGTCGGCATTATCCGTTTCAGGTTCGATGGGTATGATCTCAGCTCCATATCGTGTTGATATAGGCACCCCCTAGTTTCGAGTGCAAAGAAACAAAAAAAAGACATATAGTCGGAGAGTATAAAAAAAGACTTTGTCCGCAGGAATTGTAGAATGCGAACAAAGTCGTTGAAATCGTGTGTGATAATTCGTGTTTATCTTTCCAAACGAATTTTCGGAAATAAATTAAATCACATTTATTGGTGATCCTTTTAAAAAATTACGGATGTTTTCCGCCGCAATCTGCATCATTCTTTCCCGTGCTTCGAAAGTGGCCCATGCAATATGCGGTGTAATAAAACAGTTTCTTGCAGAAAGTAACGGATTGTCAGCTTTGGGTGGTTCACAAGAAAGAACATCCAGTCCGGCAGCATAGATCATTTTGCTGTTAAGAGCATCAGCGAGTGCTTGTTCATCGATAAGCGGTCCGCGTCCTGTGTTAATCAGAATAGCCGCGGATTTCATTAGGCTTAGTGTCGTTTCATTGACTATCTTACGAGTATCGATGGTAAGCGGGCAGTGAAGACTAACGATATCGCTTTTGCTGAAAATATCTTCTTTGCTGACCGCTGTGATTCCATCCGGAAGGTCGTTTTGTTTTTTTGATGTAAGTGCATTCACACGCATGCCAAAGGCAAGGGCGATGCGAGCCGTAGCCATTCCGGTATGTCCAAGTCCTATCAGTCCGATTGTTTTATTTGCAATTTCGATCTGAGGAGTGTCCCAAAAACAAAAGTCCTTGCTGCTACTCCAACGTCCGGCTTTGACCTCGGAAGCATGTAAGCCTACCCGGTTGGTGATATTCAATATATGAGCAAATACCATTTGAGCCACAGAAGCAGTGCTGTAGGCGGGAATATTGGTTACGATAATCCCTTTTTTATGGGCGGCATCGATGTTGACAACATTATAGCCAGTAGCTAAAACACCGATATACCTTAGTTCGGGCAACTGATTTATTTCAGTTTCGGTAAGAACCGTTTTGTTGGTTAATATGATTTGTGCACCTTTTGCCCGTTTTAAAACCTCATCAGGCAAAGTCCGGTCATACACGATTAATTCTCCTTGTTTTTTTATCTGATCCCATGATAAATCACCAGGGTTCAAGCCATATCCGTCTAAAATTACAATTTTCATTTATATATAATTTGATTTTTGATACTAATGTATAAATGCGCCATTTATGTATCCTTTGTTGGGTATCTCAACTTTAGGTGAATTATGGCGATTTCATTATTTCTATGTTTTAGCTTGTAATTAATTTATATATTATCTTACGAAGATAGAAAACACTAATTGGCAATAAAAGCTTTCGTTGTATTAACTAATGTTTTCTTGTGTTATATTTACGGGACAGGTATTTTGTTCGCTCGTTCCGATTCTCTATCTTGTAAACAAAAATAATGACCAAATGGCTCAGAATAGGATTGAAGAAGAGAAAGAAACAATTGGGTTGATGATACATATTTATTGTAAATGGAATATGGCGGCAGGA
>JBOFCW010000354.1:0-6278 GCA_051646395.1 Bacteroidales bacterium | reverse complement strand
AGCCATCACTCCGACAGCACCTTCATTCAATTTCCCTGCCGCTTTCGTTCCGGCAGAAGCTACATATAAATCTTTATCGAACGACTGCAACCACCCGTGCGCCATCTGGCTGCGGCAGCTGTTTCCCGTGCAAAGTATCAAAACTTTAATCATCTGTATATCAATTAAAAATAAAAAACATATCCGTAATAAATCCCCGTAATAATAAACAGGATGCCGGCAATGCGGCGAAACCACTTTTCAAAGACCTGCATCCGGTTATAAAACCGGCCCAGTCCGGCCATGCTGTAAGCCAGAATCCAGGCCACGATCATCACCGGCAATGCCGTCGCTACGGCGAACACGACCGGCAGCCAGTAGCCTCCCGATTCGGCGGCCGAAAGGGGCATCAGCATCCCGAAGAAAAAGATGCCGCTCGAAGGGCAGAAAGCGAGTGCGAAAAGGATACCCAGTAACAACGCGCCCCAGCCGCCTTTTCGGGCAAAAGCCATCGCGCCGTTTCCCGTTCCGAACGATGGCAGATTGAGCCTGATCACATCCAGCAGATAAACGCCGATCAGAATCAGCACCGGCGCGATGAGCATCTCACCATATCTGCTGATCGCTTTCTGCACGGCATAGATACCCGTGCCTTCGCGCAGCAAGGTTATCAGCACCGCACCCAGCACCGAATAGCCGATGATTCGCCCCAGTGTATAAAGCAAACCGTTTACAAACACCCGGTGCCGGCTTTCGATATCCTTGCCGATATATCCGACCGCCGTGATATTCGTTGCCAGCGGACAAGGACTGACCGCCGTCAGCAATCCCAGCAAAAACGCCGTCACGACCGGCATCGAACTATTTTCCAACATCATTTGAAGCCATTCCATAATCAGCGGCTCAACAACGTTTTGATTTTCGACCGCACACCCTCTTTAAACACGTCGGGCGAACTTTTCGCATAAGTGAATCCGAACTCGGTCAGGTTATCGCTCACCTCCGCGTCGCCGTCCCACTTATTGACGAACAGCGAAGCCCAGGTCACTTCATACCGGTCGGCAACCGCTTCGTTGGCGGCATCGGAAATATCGATCACTTTAAATACCAGGTCGCCGTCGGCCAGCGCTTCCGGAAAATCCGTTTCGATCACCTCCTGTGTAAGCTTTTCTATCGCATTGCAGGTGATGCAGCGCTGCTTCCCGTGAAAATACAAAACTTCCACCCGATCCGATTTTTCCGTTGCTGCGGCCTGCGATGCTTCCTTTTTGGCAGTTCCTCCTCCGCAACTCAGCAAGAAGAGCATCGCCATAAATACGAACAAAATACGCGTTCTCATGATATCTCTTATTTAAACATCCCGGCTCAGCGAGCCAGCAATTCCTTTACTTCACTCAGCGAAAGGCTTTTTCCCGACGACACCACCTTGCCGTCGATCACCAGACCCGGCATACGCATGATGTTATACGTCATGATCTTCATCAGATCTTCCTCTTTACGCAACGTGGCGTCAAGATTCAGTTCGGCAACCGCCTTTTCTACCGTATTATACAAATTCTTACATCCGGCACATCCGGTTCCCAATACAATGATTTCCATAATTTAAAGATTAAAGTGAATAACTATCAGCATATATCAAATCATGCTTAACGTTCGCCAAATAACGAACAAGCAGACTAAATTTTTTTAGCAACAGCCCTTTTTATCTTCCGCAATATCTCCGAAAAATCCGGCAAACAACGTTTTCGCCAGCTTCCAGTTTTCGCGGTTGATGCAATATTTTACTTTCGGCGTCTCTATTTCACCTTGTATCAGCTCAGCCTCCTTCAGTTCTTTCAGATGTTGCGAAACAGTTGCCTTTGCAATCGGCAGTTCTTCGTGAATATCACCGAAATAACAGTGATCGAGCGAAGCCAGATATTCCAGAATCGCAATACGTGCCGGATGTCCGAGGGCTTTGGCTATCCGCGCGATACGCACCTGATTATCGGTATATTTCTTATCCGTCATAATTTTATGAATTATTTAGTTCGTAAAAATACGAACAATATATCTAAACTGCAATACCGTAGCCTGTTCAATTATTATCAATGAGCTACCAGATTGAATTAACCGGCAAGAACAGAGTTTACTCCTTTGGCGGGAAGTGCCCCCCTGCAGAGGACTCAGATGTCCTCCGCGGAAGACAGCAGAATTCTCCGCAGAGGACACCTGAATCCTCAGGGGAGGGGCAGTCGTTTGGACAGGAAAAATTAGAATCAGAGAGGAAGAGTAGATATAATATTTCCTCTACTTCTGACACGAATCCCTGCCCGACATAAAACTTATAACAAAGCGACATTGTTTATATGAAAAAAAGAATGGAGAAGTATACAGTTAATCTATCGGCAGAGGCGAAAGAGGATATGATACGCCTCGAAAAGTCAGGAGAGAAATCGGAAGTGAAAAGACTGGAGGAACTTTTGAACGAGTTGTCTCTGCATCCGGAAAACGGTATTGGAAAACCAGAAGAGCTTGACGGCCCATGGAGCGGTTGCTGGTCGCGAAGAATCAATGAAAAAAACCGGCTGGTTTATCAAATCGATTCGAAAAACAAAGAAGTGACCGTCCTCAAAGCCATCGGACATTACAATGATCATTAACGAAAAAGAGAGGGCTGAAACCTATTATATTGGAAAAGAGTTTATCTTTACATCGATTTTCAGGTTTGTGCTAACTGATTATTTAACATCATAGTACAAACGTGCCATTTATTATCCTTTACCGGATATCTTAACCTTAAGCAAATGATGGCAAAGTCAATATTACCGAAGAATTATAATTAATCTTTTACTCGTGTCGCTCATGAAACGACTGATTTGCATCTGCTTTTTTTTTCTTGCTTTTTTCCGGTTCATCAATGCTCAGATCGCCTTTGATTGTTACCTGATTTATAATGACAACCGCGACGATGTGATTGTGAACTACAGCATCAGCAACAACACGGATATACCGGTGGTAATACCGGCAACCGAAATCGGCACATCCGGTATCTGGATGTATGTTGCTAAAAGCACAAGCGTAAAAATGAATTTCATCTATTCCGACTACCGTATTCTTGCCGACAAGAAATACCTGACCATTCCGCCCCATCAATCACGTAGCTTCAGCATTCCTTATGACATACAACGCAACATGGATGATTGGACTCGCTTCCGGATACGGCTTTATACAACTTGTTTCTGGGAAGAAGGCCAGGAGAATAAAAATGGCAAACTGCATTACGAAGAAGAGATTTTTGAGTTTACCAAAGATCAGATCCGTGATCCGGATGTAGTATATCCGGTTTCGCTTATCCCGTAAACCATTCCTTAAACTCCGTCACCCGGGCCCGGCTGATCAGGATACGCTCCGATGCAGGAACGATGAGATTGACAGCCAGCCGGCCGTTAAACCATAAATCGATGTCTCTAATCGCTTTGCGTGACACAAGAAACTGCCTGTTTACCCGAAAAAACTGTTTCGGATCAAGCATCTCTCCCAGTTCATCCAGAGTTTGTGAAAATACCGGACGCGTATCATTCTGAAGACAAGCCTTCAGAATTCCCTCATCGATATAAAAAAACAAGATCGAATCTACAGAAACAGGCAATAACTTATCCCCTTTTACCGGAATCAGAAAATGAGTTTTGTAACTCTCCTGTTTGCGCAAAGACTGTAACAAATCAAGATAGTCGTTGACAGAGGATGTTTGTTTTTCTTTTTGTTCCAGCCGCCGGAGCTTCTCCAGCGCACGACGTATATCGGGAGCGGAAATAGGTTTGAGCAGGTAATCGATACTATTCACTTTGAACGCCCGCAAAGCATATTCATCATACGCCGTCGTGAAGATTACCGGACAGGAGATGTCAACATGATTGAAGATCTCGAAAGAAGATCCGTCGGCCAACTGAATATCCATAAAAATCAGTTCCGGCATCTTGTTCTCTCGTAACCACCCAATCGAATCGGTAATGCTGTCTGTCTGACCGATCACTTCCAGTTCCGGTGCGACTTCATGTAGCAGAGCCAGCAGATTGCGTACAGCTGCTTTTTCATCTTCTATGATTAATACATTCATACGTCTGTCTCTTTTTAAGTTATTACATCAGGGGCAAAGACACATGAAAAGTCTCTTTATCCTCATGAATATCTATTTCCTCTTTGAATAAAAGCCGGTAACGATGAGTCAGGTTGGCCAGTCCGATACGGGTTCCTGCTGTTCGTGTAAGCTTGGGTTGCAATTTATTTTCTACGAATATCCGGTATTCATCCGCGCAAACCCGAATCGTAAGGGGATGCCGATTGCTGATCTCGTTGTGTTTTACCGCATTCTCCAGCAAGAGCTGCACGGCCATTGGAGGAACTTGTTTGGTCATCGCTTTTTCATCGATCGTAATATCGAAAATCAGGTTTTTCTCATACCGCATCTCCAGCAGGAACATATAAGCACGTACAAAATCCATCTCTTCCGCGACAGAAACCGACTGCGATTCATTCCCTTGTAGCATATAACGTAAAACATGCGATAACTCCTGTAGATATTCCTGTGCCTTGTCGGGGGTCTCCCGGATCAGCGAGCGCAAAGTATTGAGCGAATTGAAAAGCATATGCGGATTGAGCTGATTCTTCAACGCCTCATACTGATTCAGCAGATTTTCCGCCCGCAACTGTTGGTTTTCCACTTCCATACTTTGTTTGCGACGGATCAGCATTTCCGTAAAACAGGTACCCGTAACGATAAATGTGAGTATAAAATCACGAAGCGGGTGCAGGTAGTGATGTATCATCGCATTGATAGCAGGGATATCCACCTGATGATGGAGAAACACAAATCCTTTGGCAAGAATACTATTGATGAGCCATGTCAGAATGAAGGAGCAACATACGCGGCTCCAGTCTGATCTGAACCGGCTGACAGAGGAGAAAATAAAACGATAATTGAGTGCAAAAAGAAGCAGTAACGACAGAAAAGTAAAAAGAATCTCATTCATTACATCCCCCCACTCCATTCCCGGAAAAAGCAGTCCGACTCCGGTTCCGTCGGAGAGCATCATCAATTCGGGAAAATGAATCAGAAAAGCCACCACTGCCGAAATCAGCAGGATGGCACTTCTGTATTTATCTTTAAAATATTGCATCAGTAATTATTTTCGGGCGAACAGACTCCGCCTGCACATTTCACAGACAAGATACAATTTATTTGTTTTCGATGCGCGCCGTCACATACATCCCCGGGCGAAAACGGTCAATTCCTCCACGAACACGGGCATATACTTCGAGCGAACGGCTGATTTCATCGATTTGCTGACCAATCGAAACCAATTCGGCTTCGAAAACCTCATCCTGCATGCCGTTTACGCGGAAAGCAAGCTTTTTACCCGGCTCCAGTTCTCCCAAATCCTTTTCGTAGGCAGTCAGCAACAACATGAAATCGCCTTTGCTGACAACATCACAGATCTTATCGCCCGGATTGATAAACGTCCCCGGATTTACTTTCATTGCAGCTATATACCCTTCGATCGGGGCTTTTATTTCCAGATACGGGCGGATGCCGGTTTGCGGCAATTCCTCTGCTCGTACCCCAAGTATGGTCAGCTGCGCGGCCGCGCCTTCCTTGCGAGCCTTCATAGCCAGGTATTCAGCCCGGCTCTGCTCGAAACGTTTTCGCGAAGCCGCTTCCTCCCTGCTGAGTCTTTCCTGCCGGTTGAATTCTTTTTCGAGATATTCTGCCTGTGCAGCGGCTTCCAGGTATTGTTGCTGCAGATCGATAAACTCCGGATTGCGCAACGTAGCCAAAACGGCACCTCTACGCACAAATTGTCCCGGAAGCATATTCAACGTGTGCAGTGCTCCCCCCATAGTCATTCCGACCGTTACCTGCTTTTGGGGCGGTACGATCAGGATCCCGTTAAAAGAAGTATGATTCGCCACATTCGTAGCTCCCGATTCGCCATCCATCGCCGGTTCTTGCCGGTTCTGATTCGTTTCGCTTACCGCTTTTGCAGGCTGAGAAACATTGGTTGCCACCGGTTCTGCAGCCGGTTCGTTCTGTATATTCTTACTGCCGCAAGCTGCCGTCAGCAACAATGTGATCCATATATAACTTGATTTACTTTGCATATAGTTTAATTTTTTACAGTAAGATCAAATAAATGATTGAATTATTCCGCACTATAAAGTTCGAGTTCCAATGCGGCAATGTTATAGTTATAAACCGCCTCGATATATCCGGTACGGATTTCACGCACACTGTTCATTGCCTGAACATACTCCATAAT
>JBOFCW010000352.1:0-7433 GCA_051646395.1 Bacteroidales bacterium | reverse complement strand
GTTGATGACAAAAAGGAGCGGGATATTCCCCGCTCCTTTTTGTTATTGGAACATGTGTTTACCAAGTCCAATATGGATAAAAAATATCTACCGCCGATTTTTTTAATTCTCCTTGTGGTGTATACAACAATTCGATTTCTTCGTTACCAGATTCAAGATCTAATAAGTATAAAAGTCCTTTTGGCTGATCGATTTCAAGAATATCACCTGCGTCGTAAGACCAGCCTGCCCATTGTGATTCTTTAAAGCTGTTTTGTACGGCTGTTGGTAAAGAAGAGTAAGGAATTTCAGTTTCTGTATATTCCCATTGTGAGCTGTGATTGAAAAATGCTTCGGCCGGTTTTTGATTATTATAAAAATCAAAAACATAGTGATGTTTGGTCTTTTCCCAACTTACATCTGTCGCTTTTGGATATTTCGCCCAAAAGGCATCTTCAACAGAGCTTGGTAACTTGTCATCATCGTCACATGAATAAAATGCAACACTCGAAATCATCAGGACTGCCATCAATAGAAATGAGGCTTTCATCCATTTTTTCATAATCGTTCGTTTTAAAGTATATGTATTCGACTTAGTATAACAGAATAATCCTGTGAATGAGATATAATCTGTTATTGTTCATATATAACCGTTTGATTCAGGAAAAGTTCAGGTTCCTATTTTGTTTGCTAATTCCGATGGGAAAATTTCGTTTCACGACTTATCCTGTTATTTGGTTTGCAGTGTGCATGAATAATTTCTAAATTTGAAAATTATATAAACAAAACGGGAGAATTGAGTACCTTCATTATTAGATGAGCTGTGCATAAAATTGTGTGAATGATGGATTTGCCGGTGGTTTTAAATTTAAGTTCCCGTAAAAAACATTTCGATTCAAATGAAGATTATATGTATTGGCTGGAATTATCCGCTACACAATAAAGAGATGGATAAAACGTTAGTAGAAAAGGACCCAACCTTGTTTCTAAAACCCGATACGGCTTTGTTGAAGGATGGAAAACCATTCTTTATTCCCGATTTTGCTGAACGATTCGAATATGAAGGAGAATTGGTTGTCCGAATCAGTAAACTGGGTAAGAATATTTCAGAAAAATTCGCTCCCCGTTATTATGATGCTGTGACGGTAGGTGTTGATTTTACAGCACGAGATTTGCAAAACAAACTTCGGGAGCAGGGTGCACCGTGGGAGATATCGAAAGGGTTTGATAATTCGGCCGTTATCGGAGATTTTATTCCTGTAGCAGAACTCCGGAAGCCGATTACTTCGATCGATTTTCGTTTGGATATGAATCAACAACCGGTACAAAATGCGAATGCCGGCGAAATGATCCATTCGATCGATCAGATCATAGCCTATGTCAGTAAATTCTTTACGTTGAAAATAGGCGATCTGATTTTTACCGGAACGCCGGCAGGAGTGGGTCCTGTAAAAATAAATGACCACATGCAGGGTTATATCGAAGATACGAAGGTTCTTGATTTTTTCGTACGATAAAACCGGTTTGCTCACTAATCGTTACTTATGTTAAGAAAACTCCTATCTGTTTTTGCCGGTATCTTAACGCTTTGGCTTCCCTTCTCAGTGGATGCTCAATTGCGCACACAGCAACCGGTAACGGGAATTCATACATTTGCTCCCTCTTCCGTACTTGCCGATGGCAGGTGGGTACGTATCAGCATAACTGAAACAGGGATTTATCAGATTACAGATTCTGACCTTCGCAGGATGGGTTTTACCGATCCTGCGAAGGTCGCTGTGTATGGATATGGGGGGAATCTGCTTGATGAAAGTTTTGCGAGCCCACACATTGATGATTTGCCTAAGGTTGCCTTTTACCGGGATGACGTAAAGAAACGGATTCTATTTTATGGGAAGGGGCTTGCTAAATGGAATTATAAGGATGGTCGTTTTGTACATCAGAATAATTTCTATGCCAATGAGGCTTGTTATTTCTTGAGGCAGGAAGCCGAGACTCCGAAAGGAATGCTTCTGCAAAAAGAAGGTGTGGCTTATGACCGTGCTGTCGACTTTTTCCATGATTACGCGTTGCATGAAAAAGATGAAACCAACATAGGAAGTACCGGAAGAGAAATGTACGGAGAGTCTTTTCTTTACACCCGTGCGCAAACGTTCAAATTCGGAATCGAAGGGGTCATTCCGGAATCATCGGCTACGGTTGATTTGGATTTTGTCTATAATACGAATGATGGGGGGGGAGCACTTATCGGTTCGATCGGATCCCGGCAATTTATGCAATCCTCACTGAGTAACGGACTTGGTAAATATTATTTCGCCAATCGTGTTTCGGGAAAGTATAGCTGGAATAATCCTGCGGATAACCCGCAGGTTAATATCACGCTCAAGCCGGGAGGAAACAATACAAAACTGGCTTTACTAAATTATATTCGTCTGAACTGTCAACGGAAACTGAGATTGTATGGATCTTATACGATATTCCGCAATATCTTGTCAGAACAAAATTCATTGCGTTATCAGATCGATGAATCCCTGTCCGGTAATGCGATTCAGGTCTGGGATGTAACCGATCCGGAAAACATCATACGTCAGGATCTTCAGCAGGACGATCGGTCGAAGATTTATTTTACGTCCGCTGTAAAAGGTCTTCGTGAATATGTCCTGCTTGATGTCAATGCTTCTTTTCCGGGGATTAATGGTTGGGGAGAAATTCCGAATCAAAACCTACATGCACTGCCTCAAACCGATATGGTCATTATCGTTCAGCCTAAACTCCGGAGTCAGGCCGAGCGACTGGCGCAATATCGCCGGGAAAAAGATAATCTGCATGTAACGATTGTCACTCCTCAACAAATTTATAACGAGTTTTCATCCGGTACGGCTGATGCTACAGCCTACCGCCGTTTCATGAAAATGTTTTACGACAGATCGGTACGGCTTGGAACTCCTCCTTCTTACCTTTTATTGTTCGGGGATGGAGCAAATGATAATCGCGGTATCGAAAGTGGCCGATGGAAGAAATCCGTATTAGAAAATTGCCTGCTTACATATCAGTCAGAATTTTCTTTGAGCGAAACCCGATCTTATGTTTGTGACGATTATTTCGGTTTTCTGGATGATAATGAAGGCGGTAAGTTAAAGGATGGCTATCTATCGCTTGTTTCCGATAAACTTGATTTGGGAATCGGACGTCTGTCTGTACGAACAGTGACCGAAGCGAAGCAAGTTGTCGATAAGATTATCGCTTATTCAGACAACAAAGTGGTCGGGAGCTGGAAGAATAATCTTTGTTTTCTGGGTGATGACGGCGATCATAATCTCCATATGGATCATGCGGAAAAGATGGTGAAGCTTGTTCAGAATGCCGGGAATCATGAATTCGTTTTCAATAAGATCTATCTCGATTCCTACAAACGAGAAAATACGGCATCCGGTACGGCTTATCCCGATGCGAAGAAAATATTCTTCGATCAATTGCAACAGGGGGCTTTGTTGGTGAATTATTCCGGACACGGAGCCACAACATCCATTACCCATGAAAAGATATTGACTCTCAGTGAGGCTCAAAACTTATATATGAAAAGACTTCCGGTCTGGATTACAGCAACCTGCGATTTCAGCCGGTTCGATCATCATGCCGTTTCGGCCGGGGAAGCATTGCTATTGAATCCAAACGGAGGAGCTGCCGCACTTTTCACGACAACCCGTGTCGTTTACTCGAATGGGAATTTCTCGATCAATCAGAAGATGATAGAGAATCTTTTTGCCAAACATGAGGATGGTACCCGCTACCGGATGGGGGATATCATGCGGCTGGCCAAATGTGCGATGTCAAATTATGATGAAAATAAGCTCAACTTTTTATTGTTGGGTGATCCCTCAATGAAGATGGCATATCCTGAATACAGGATGGAGATTACCCGGATCAATGACGAACCTGTCTCTCAAATACCGTTTGAGATGAACGCGCTGAGTCGTGTCACGATAAAAGGCCGTGTACTTGAATTGGGTTCTGAAGAAACAGCTACCGGTTTTAACGGTATTCTTTATCCGACGGTATATGATTGTGAGGAGAAGCTCCTTACGCAGGATAACGATCAAACAGGGGCATTCACATATTATGACCGTACCCGCAAATTGTTTGCCGGAATGGATTCTGTCCGTAACGGGGAATTCGACTTTTCTTTTATTGTGCCCCGAGATATCAGTTATTCGGGAAAATCGGGAATGGTCAACCTGTATGCTTATGAGTCGAACGAACGCGAAGCCCAGGGCTATTTCGATGGATATGTTTTAAGTGGAACAGCTCCTGAAATAGAAGACGATACACTTGCTCCCATAATCACGAAATTATATCTGAACAATGATTCATTCAAGGATGGGAATGTAGTCAATAATACGCCGTATCTTTTCGCTGAAATAGAAGATAATACCGGAGTGAACGCAACAGGAGCTTCAGTCGGCCATGACCTTGCGGTAACCATTTATTCGGATTCGCAGATTCCGGTCCGGTATGTATTGAATGATTATTTTCTGACTTTACCGGGTGAATCGTCAAAAGGGACACTCGGATTCAGCATCCCTCAACTGCCAGACGGTGTTTATACGCTCGAGCTTAAAGTCTGGGATGTATATAATAATTCGGCTGTTCGCTCAATAACCTTTGAGGTGAAAAGCGATTTGAAACCGGTGATTTTCGATTTGCGTACCGACCGGAATCCCGTACAAGATGAAGTTCAGTTTATCTTTACGCATAATAGACCGGAAAGCATGCTTAAAGCAAAAATTCAGGTTTACACCCAGATGGGACAATGTGTTTGGGAATTTGAAGTGAACGGACGTTCCGACTTTCTTACTTCGCTTCCTGTTAAATGGGATTTGCGTACCGGGTCAGGAGAACGGATTTTGCCTGGTATTTATATATACAGGGCTTCTCTGTCTGGCGACGGACAACATTATGCAACAAAAGGGAAAAAATTGATTGTGATCGCACAATAAAGAACTGTAAGAACAGTTTTTAGATAGAAAGAAAAAAAATAAATCTGGCTTATGAATATGAAGAATAAAGGGTTACTCCTGTTTACGGCTTTTTCGTTGATGGCATCAGCTGTTTTTGCAGGTGATGATGATCTGAAAGGGGATCTGTTTAACCCGGTGCAGACGGGAGTCAACTCGTTGGGTATCGCTCCTGATGCCCGGGGTGGAGGTATGGGTGATATCGGGGCAGCAACCGATCCGGATGTGAACTCTCAATTCTGGAATCCGGCCAAATATGCCTTTGCCTATAGTCAGGGAGGAGTGGGGTTTTCGTATACGCCCTGGTTGCGTAAACTCGTAAGCGATATCAATCTGGCTTATGTTGCCGGTTACTGGAAACTGGGGGATAGTGATCTGCAGGCATTAAGTGCCTCTCTTCGTTATTTCAGCCTGGGAGAGATTGCCATCACCAACGGTTCGGGCGATCAGATCGATATGATCAATCCCTTTGAAATGGCTGTCGATGTGGGTTATTCGCGTAAACTATCCGAATATTTCTCGATGGGGGTCGTATTCCGCTACATCTATTCGGATCTGGCTTATAGCAAAGAGGAGGACTTCGGTGCCGGTAATGCTTTTGCTACCGATATTGCCGGCTATCTGACACGTTATCCGATTATCGGTCGCAGCGAGTGCCAGTGGTCGTTCGGTTTCAATATCTCCAATATCGGATCGAAGGTCAGCTATGACGGTGGAGCGACTTCCGCATTTTTACCTACAAACTTGCGTTTGGGTACGACCTTGCTGTTCCCGATCGACGATTACAACCGGATGTCGTTCAGTTTGGATCTGAATAAGCTACTCGTTCCTACACGCCCGTTGTTGAGCCAGTATGACGGTGATCAGGATTTATACGATGAGGCACTCGAAAAATATTATGCAACCTCATCCATTTCCGGAATATTCAAATCCTTTTCGGATGCACCGGGTGGATTCAAGGAGGAATTGCAGGAAATCAACTTCTCGCTTGGGGCGGAATATACCTACAACGATCAGTTTTTCTTGCGTGCGGGATATTTCAATGAACATAAGAATAAAGGAAATAGAAAATATGCGACTGTAGGAGCCGGTTTTGCGATGAATGTGTTCCGTCTTGATGCGGCATATGTGATTTCAATGGCCCAGTCGAGCCCGCTCGACCAGACGTTGCGCTTCACTCTTTCTTTTGACATGGACGGATTGCGTGATTTGCTCGGACGTAGCGGTGGCCGGGGACGACGTCGCTGATCAATAGAATAAAGATTTAAACAAACATGAAGATAAGAACCGGATTTGGTTTTGATGTTCATCGCCTGGTAGAAGGCCGTGAACTATGGCTGGGAGGAATCCTGCTGGAACATGAACTTGGCTTGTTGGGGCATTCGGATGCCGATGTGTTGATTCATGCACTTTGCGACGCGATTCTGGGAGCAGCCAACTTGCGCGATATCGGTTATCATTTTCCGGATACGGGAGCTGAATTCAAAAATATCGACAGCAAAATATTATTAGCCCGCACGATGGAGCTGATACGAGAGAAAGGATATGCATTTGGAAATGCGGATATCACCGTGGCTGCTGAGCGGCCGAAGCTGAAGATGCATATTCCGCAGATGCAGCAAGTTTTAGCGTCTGTGATGGAGATCGATCCGGATGATATCTCGATCAAGGCGACAACAACCGAGAAGCTCGGTTTTACGGGGCGCGAAGAGGGTATCGCGGCTTATGCCTCGGTATTGATTATTAAGGAATAAAATGCTTTTATGAGTAAAACGAAAGTATTGGTAGGTATGAGCGGCGGAGTGGATAGTTCTGCCGTTTGTATGTTATTACAGGAACAAGGATATGAAGTAGTGGGACTGACCATGCGTATGTGGGATGTCCCTTCGCAGTTTGATGCGGGTTGTGACGAGCCCCGCCATGTTATCGAAGCCAGACAGCTTGCTGAACGCCTGGGTATCGAACATCATACGCTGGATGTGCGTTCTGATTTCAGGCAAACTGTTATTCAGGATTTTATCAATGAGTATCTGAGCGGGCATACCCCGAATCCATGTGTGATGTGCAATCTTTTCTTCAAATGGAAATACCTGATTGAAAAGGCTGACGAACTGGGTTGTGAAAAAGTCGCTACGGGGCATTATGCACGGATCGTCGAAATAAACGGTAATCTGCATATAGCCAAAGGTCTCGATGAAAAGAAAGACCAGTCTTATTTTTTGTGGCGGTTGGGACAGTCAGAACTGAGTCGCACGCTTTTCCCGCTGGGTTCGATGAACAAAGAGGATATCAAAGCATATGTACTGGAACGCGGTTTTCGTGAAAAAGCGGAGAAGAAAGAGAGTATGGAGGTTTGTTTCGTCGAGAATGACTACCGGACTTTCTTGCGCGAACAGCTTCCCGATATCGATCAAAGCATCGGAACGGGTGATTTCGTGG
>JBOFCW010000338.1:0-4036 GCA_051646395.1 Bacteroidales bacterium | reverse complement strand
CGGGCACTCTTTACCTGTTTAGATTTACAACCCGACAAAAGAAAGGCTGTCAAAACTGCAAATACACAAACGATCTGTTTTATCTTTCTCATAGAATCACTTAGTTATCGAATTCGTCCGGATTCAAAATATATTTCTTCTCTTTAATTTTTCGCTCAAGCACTTTGGATTTGCTACCCATCTCAAGCGCTTTTTCCCATTGAGTAACAGCACCTTCAACATCTCCGTTTTTAAACAGGATATCACCATAGTGGTCGATCAGCACTTCACTTGAATCTCCACCGTTACGCATAGCCGTTTCAATGTACACTTTAGCAAGAAAGTAGTTTTCCATCTGGAAATAAATCCACGCATAGGTATCCAGATAGGTTGCATTTTCGGGTTCTAGCTTTACGGCACGTGCACTCATTTTTTCTGCCTCTGACAATTTTTTCTTGTCCATAGACAGGAAATAAGCATAGTTATTCAACACCTGTGCATTATCCGGGAACACTTCAAGCGCTTTATCATATGCTTCGAAGCATTTCTTCTGATCTTTCAACTGATGGTAAATATCTCCTAACTGGCCGTACATTCCTGATATAAAACGCGGATTATTTTTCTCCATGCGCTCCAATCCTTCGTTAATCACCTTTATTGCTTCCTGATACTGTTCTTCTATACCCAAAGCAATTGCCTGATAATAATAGAATTCACCTTCCTGCGGAAAGTAACGGAGTGCATTCTTACAGGTTGTTACCACCTCTTTAAATTCCTGCTGACGCAGACATACATCCAGAAGACTCATCCACAACTCACGATCATTCGGATCAAGTCCTACTGCAATACTCAAGCGGTCCTGAGCTTCTTTCAGCCTTTTCTCCGTGATCAGATAACTTGCCTGAAGTTTAAACAACTCCTTCTCCTGGGGATATGCTTCAAAAAGGATATCAAACAACGCATCGCGCTCTTTCGTATCCGCTTTTTTCATATAAAGCGTCTTCAGATAATCTTTTAAGATTTCTATTTTAGACTCTATCTCCAGATTTTTATTGTAAAGAGCACCTTTGATCTGCACTTCTGCCGAATCAGTCTCTCCGATCTGTGTATAATAGTTTGCCAGCGACAGCTGCAAATGCCCGTCATCCGGATCGATTAATCTGGCTTTATCGTAATACGATTTTGCCAGATTTCTGCGGTCTGTCTCAAGCGCCATATCTCCCATTGACAGAGGATAGCGGATCTCATTCGGATAGGCAGCCATCAGCTTGTCCATCTCAGATTTAGCCTTTGCTTCGTCTTTAAGCGAAAGGTAAAGTTTAAATTTCTGAAGCGAAACCACTTCATTTACTCCAAGCGTCTCTTCCAGACTATCCAGAGTAGCGATAGCATCATCAATATTGCCCAATTGCGTATATACTTCGGAAAGCGAGAATATAAGCTCCGGTTTATTCGGATGTCGGGCAATAAGCTGTTTGTAATAATCAACAGCCTCCTCATTCATGTTTAATTGCTGAGCGAGATTTGCTACGGCATAGAGATACCAGTAATTATCCGGTTCGATCAGAATTGCTTTCTGCAATAAGTTCAATGCCTTTATCGGATTTCTCAAACTCAGATAATAGTTTGAAAGCGCATAAAGCGATGAAGCGTTTACAGTATCTATTGCAGCTGCACGTGAAAAAGCATCAAATGCAGCATCGTGCTGATTAATGGCTTTAAAGCGCAATCCTTCTTCGAAATAATAATCCGCTTTACGCTGATCACTTTCCGACAAATATTGGGCATACGAAACACTGACAGGCTTATCCGCCGGAGTCTTTCTAAAAGTAGAGCAACTCATCACCAGTCCTGCACCTGAGATCATCAGCAATAAACAGATATGTATTTTCTTCATAGACTTCATTTAAAGGTTGAACGCATTAAAAACAATTCGCTTACTTTTTACCTGTATGACCAAAACCTCCGTCACCACGATCTGTCGAACCCAGTTCCTCTACCTCAACCCATTCAACCTGCTCATGCGCAGCAATAACCATCTGGCAGATACGTTCACCGTCTTCAATAACGAAAGGCTCATTCGATAAGTTTATCAGAATAATACCCACTTCGCCCCGATAATCGGCATCAATCGTACCCGGAGAATTCAAAACCGTAATTCCTTTTTTCAATGCCAGTCCGCTTCTTGGTCTGATCTGAGCCTCAAATCCTACAGGAAGTTCAAGAAACAAACCTGTCGGTATCAACGTACGTTCAAGCGGATTAAGAGTTACCGCTTCACTCAGATTCGCACGGATATCCATACCGGCAGCATGTGCTGTAGCATATTCAGGTAACTCGTGTTTTGATTTATTTATAATCTGTACTTTCATCATAATATTCTGGTTTTTATATCGTTCAATAATCCGTCACACGTATCTTCCAGCAGATCAAGGACAAGCTCAAAGCCATCCGCTCCGCCGTAATACGGGTCAGGTATATAATCATACGTAGTTTGTTTGCCATATTCCACCATCCTGCGGACTTTAGCCTGCGACTCCAAATCGGGAGCCAGATCTCTCAGGTTCTGATAATTCCGGTCATCCATAGCCACAATCAGATCAAACTCTTCAAAGTCTGACACATGCACCTGACGTGAACGGCTTGTAAGATTATACCCCCTGCGCGAAGCGTGCTGACGCATGCGCGAATCGGGCAATTCTCCAGCATGACCGCCATAAGTTCCTGCCGAATCGATCTCTATACGGTTTTCTAAATGAGCATCACGAACCAGCCTTTCCATTACACCTTCAGCTGTAGGTGAACGGCAAATATTACCTAAACAAACAAATAAAACTTTATACTTCTCTGCTTTTTCAGTACGGTTCATAACGTCACTATTGTATTTTAATTTCCATTAGTGACAAAAATAATCCAAATTGCTCAGAAATACTCTGTTCTTATCTGCAAAAAAAAGATTTTCATGCTAATCGAGTAAAAAATTTACTTTTTTTGTCGGTTCCCGCTCTTATTAAACGTCTTATTAGAAACTGACAAAAATTATTACAACGAAAGCAGATCCTTTTATCCGACTGCTCAACACTTACATCATCAAACAAGGTTAGTCTGCTTTATTTGTGACCAACCGAAACCGGAGAAAAAAAACGGATATGACTCTTGAGGCGATCAAGAATCATATCCGGGAAATCCGGTTAAAATATAAAGATTACAATGATTTTAGATTTAGGGATAGAATAGGTTAATTTAAGCAATTTAGTTGGTTTTTTCATGGGTAAATTGGCAAGCGGGAGATGAGTTATCTCCCGCTTTTTTAAAATGTATACTCCAGATAAAACCGGATATCATTGCTTCTGTATTTTGTCACTGATTTCATATCTTCAGGCAGCCCTCTGTAGCGGTTTTTTCTGTAAAACCAGTCCATCTTTGCTCCAAGCCTTATCTGATCATACAGCCGCACCTTTGCATCTAACCGGCTGATCAGAACAAATCCGCTTCCCGGATCTCCTTGTGCATTGAGATAAAGAGCACCAATCTGATCATAATTTCTATCGCGATATCCGGATAAGGTATAAAGTTTATACCCCTCTGTTTCTCCCGTTAGAGAAAGACGACTACCAAGCAAGACCTTCAAAGAGCTCCGAAAACTAAATCCGCTCCCGAAATTATAATCCCGTTTCCCAAAGCGGTAATAGTCCGAATAATACCCGCCCAGCATTATTCCGGTAATAAACGCCCGACCTTCTACACTAAGATTTCGCACGATATCTTTTTTCCAGAAACCTCCGGCACCAAATGCTGCCGTTTCCGAAATGCGGTATGGCACCTCCGATTCCGGATTACCAACTTTTGATATGGCTTTCGAATCATGAAACCCATATTGTTGAAACACCCCAAGAAGAGACTGATAGGTCTTTCCGCTGAAAGTCTCTCCGAAAAGCAATCCGGAGATCCGGAGATCTCCTAAAAAAGCTTGCTTATGACCAAGATTAAAATCGGCATCAAGCATAAAATACTCAAAAGGAGTTTTGCCGCTCACTTCATAAGGATCGTTGTATTC
>JBOFCW010000332.1:0-5197 GCA_051646395.1 Bacteroidales bacterium | reverse complement strand
CATCCTTCACCCCATTTTTTCCAGGCAAGCATCGATTTGCAGATATGAATACCACGGTCATTGACGATGTTTGTTTTCACCACCTTGTTACCGTTTGCTTTCAGAATTTCAGAAATACTGAATCCAAGCAGGTTATTGCGCACATGGCCCAGATGTAATGGCTTATTGGTGTTTGGAGAAGAGTATTCGATCATAACCAAAGGAGAGTTTTCGTCTGCCTGAGTCACACCGAAATTCTCTACCTGATTGATTTGGTTCAGCATACCTACCCATACGGCCGGTGCGATAGTCAGGTTCAAAAATCCTTTGATAACATTAAATGCGCTTATTGCAGGCTCATTGGCCAACAGATATTCGCCGATTTCGGTAGCTGTAGCTTCCGGATTTTTTTTCGATATCTTCAGGAAAGGAAATACCACCAAGGTCAGGTGACCTTCAAACTCTTTCTTTGTTTTTGAAAGCTGAATCTGAGCGTCCTGTGGCTCAACTCCATAAAGAGTGGAGATCGCTTTTTTTATAGCTGCTGTCAGCGTAGTCTCTATATTCATATCCGTAATAATTTTTTTCTGCTATTTATCTTACAAAGATAATAAATACGGTTGGAAAATTCGATTTAAAGTGAGAATGAGGTGTTAGCAATGGTGGTGAATGAATAACAAAGGACTATAGGAGGGGTAGAAAATCAGAGGATGCTTGAATCACTTCAAACATCCTCTTGTTTTTCCAATTAACTTTATATGATATTTTTATTTAATCTTTTCCGATATATCTGATCCCGGTTTGAATTTAACCACCTTCTTAGCTGCAATAACGATCTGTTGTTTTGTAGAAGGGTTAATACCGGTTCTTTCTGCTTTTTCTGATACAGAGAATGTTCCGAAACCGATCAGGCTGATTTTGTCGCCATTGATCAATGCTTCTTCTACACTTCCGATGAAGGCATCAAGAGCCTTTTTTGCATCTGTTTTGCTCAGGCCACTTTTTTCGGCCATTGAATTAATAAGTTCTGATTTATTCATGGTATCTGATATTAAAATATAAAATTATTCATTTTTTTAAAAGAATTACTTATTGCAAATGTATTCAAATTTCATAAACATGAAACAAAATGAGCATTTTTTTTTCTGATAGGTGTTGATTTTTAGAAATTAAGGGTTCATTTTATCACATCTGCAAATAATGACTACATTTGTGAGAGGAATAAATTAAATTTTAGCTTAGTATATGATGTATAAACGACCCGGTATTTTTCAGAATATACCTCCTGTTACTCTAAACCTGATTATCATTAACTGTTTGTGTCTTTTGGCTACGGTCGTACTGCAGACACGTGGAACAAACCTGAACGGCATACTCGGACTACACTATTTCGAAGCGTCAAAATTCAATCCGGTTCAGTTGATCACCTATATGTTTATGCACGGTGGTATATCCCACCTTTTCTTCAATATGTTTTCGCTTTTTATGTTCGGCCGTATGCTCGAACAGGTATGGGGAAGCAAGCGTTTTCTGATTTACTATATGGTAACAGGAATCGGAGCCGGCCTTGTACAGGAAGCGGTCTGGTGGATACAGATTCGTGAAATGCTTTCACATGAAACCATTCACATCGCACAATACACGTTGTCCCGATCTGAATTTCTGATCAACTACATGGCAGATTACCTGAATTACGCATTCCTGACCGTTGGAGCTTCGGGGGCCGTATTCGGTATATTGCTTGCATTCGGGATGTTGTTTCCCAATGCAGAATTGTTTATGATGTTCATTCCGATTCCGATCAAGGCCAAATATTTTGTAATCGGATACGGAATCCTGGAATTGTTTTTGGGAGTAGGAAACTTCAGCGGTGATAATATCGCGCATTTCGCACATCTGGGAGGAATGATTTTCGGCTTTATTCTGATTAAAATCTGGAAGAAACAAGACTTCAACAATGGGAAATATTTTTACTGATCTGAAACGACGTTATTTTCAGGGAAACCTGCTTTTCAGACTTATTTTTATCAATGTAGCTGTTTTTGTAGCGGCATCCGTGTGGCTGATCCTGCATCGTCTGTTTAATGCAGACGGTTATTCACTTCTGCGTTATTTCGAATTGCCGTCTAATCTGCATCAGTTGTTGTTCCGGCCGTGGACGATTATCACGTATATGTTTTTACATACGGATTTTCTTCATTTGCTGTTCAATATGCTTTGGCTTTATTGGTTCGGTAACCTCTTTCTTCGGCGGTTTACAGAAAAGCAACTGGGGGGTATTTACTTCATGGGAGGGATATTCGGCGGACTTCTGTATATCCTCGCTTATAATGTTTTTCCGATGTTCGAGGGGGTGGTTGGCAATGCATTCCTTTTGGGAGCTTCGGCATCAGTTCTTGCCATTGTTGTAGCAACAGCTATGAGATCGCCCAATGATCAGATTTTTTTGATGTTTCTTGGCGCTGTAAAACTGAAATATATTGCGATGTTTGTCGTGGCACTCTCGTTCTTCAATGTTATTTCGGAGAATGCAGGAGGTAATATCGCGCATTTGGGGGGAGCTTTATTCGGATTTCTATTCACATATTATTATATGAAGGGGACAGATTTAACAAAATGGATCAATCGGCAGATCGACCGGGTTGTGGATCTTTTTAAACCACGTCCGAAAATGACAGCAAAACGAGGCAGTCGGGAAATGGATATGGAGTATAACCGCAATAAAAAAGTGAAGCAGGAGGAAATAGATGCGATTCTGGATAAGATGAAGCGTACGGGGTATGACGGACTGACAGCGGATGAAAAGAAAAAGCTTTTTAATGCAGGTAAAAAATAATTATGCATATCATCGGGAAACTTTTTGACGGACTTTTGTTGTCGGTCAATATCATTCTATTGGTTTTATTTACTACTTCGGCCTTTTCAGATCACGTGTCTCCTCTGAAATCGGTATACCTGTCTTATATGGGTATTCTTTTTCCTTTTTTTCTGATCGGAGTCTTGATGTTTCTGGTTTACTGGATTATCCGGATGAAGTGGTATGCTTTGATCGGAGTGGTCGTGTTACTCATTTGTTGGGAGCCCGTGACCCGATATGTTCCTTACCATGTCTATTCACAAAAAACAGGTAATCCCACCATCAAACTTCTTACTTATAATACGTGCGGACTCGGACAGAATAATTCAATGAAAAACGGCAATGCGGTTCTCGACTTTATCAATCGGGAGGATCCGGATATTGTCTGCCTGCAGGAGTATACTTTTTATAACCGTCCGGATGGTCTCACCGAAAAGAAAATAAGAAAGAAACTATCCCAATATCCTTACTACCATTACAATGCCGCTTCGAACAGTTATAAAAGCGGTCTGGCTATTTTTTCAAAATATCCGATCAAACGCACGCAGGCCATCAACTATGAAAGCCTGTATAACAACTCCTGCCTCTATGAGTTGGAGGTTTTGGGTAAACGGGTTACCGTTATCAACAACCATTTGGAGTCGAATCAGCTATCGAAGGAGGATAAGGAGTTTTATAACGAAATGATCCGCCATTTCGATTCGAATAAGATCGATGAGATTCGCACGACGCTGATCCATAAGTTGGGTAAGGCTTATCGGATCCGTGCAGTACAAGCCGATACGTTACGCCAGATCATCAACCGGCAGACCAATCCGGTTATTGTTTGTGGCGACTTTAATGATACTCCGATCTCTTATTGTTATCAGACAATTCGTGGGGATCTGAAAGATGCGTTCCGCGAATCCGGATTTGGTCCGGGAATCACTTACCATGAAAATAAATTCTGGTTCCGTATTGATCACATTCTGCACAGCGACTCGTTCCGATCATCTAATGCCAAAGTACATCATGTAAACTATTCGGACCATTATCCTGTATCGGTGACGTTTTCTTTGGTTGACTTGGTGTCAAATTAACAGAAAACAGTCATATTATCTTGACAATGTGTTAATATAGTCTATCTTTGCTTTCATAAATAAACAATATATCTATGAAGCATTTATTCATCACCTCTTGTATGGCGGCTATGATGGTTTCTTGTACATCAAATCAAGCGGATCAGAATCCGTTTTTTGCAGCATCGACAGCTCCTTTCGGAGTTCCTGTATTCAATGAGATAAAAACAGAGCATTACATGCCTGCATTTTTGCGTGGTATGGAGGAGCATGATGTTGAAATTGAAGCGATAGCCAATAATCCGGAGTCTCCTACATTCGAGAACACGATTGCAGCGCTGGAATATAGCGGTGAACTGCTGGATCGGGTATCGGGCATTTTTTATAACCTGACAACGGCTGAAACAAACGACGAACTAAAGGCGATTCAGAAAGAGGTATCACCTTTGTCTACGGAGCATAGCGATAAAATGTTGCTCAATGATAAACTTTTCGCACGCGTCAAATCAGTATATGATAACAAGGAGCAAATGAACCTGAACCGTGAACAGCTGATGGTTTTGGATAAATACTATAAAGACTTTGTACGTTCGGGCGCTTTGTTGAGCGAATCAGACAAAGAAAAACTTAAAGAAATCAATAAGCAGACCGCTCTTCAGTTTATCAAATTCTCAGATAACGTCCTGACGGAAACCAATAATTTCAAACTGGTTATTGCGGATTCATCTCAGCTGGCTGGTTTACCGGCGTGGGTTATCGCTGCCGCCGCCGAAGAAGCTACAGCTGCAGGAGAGGCCGGAAAGTGGATGTTTACATTGGCTAAACCGAGCCTGATTCCTTTCCTTCAGTATGCGGATAACCGTGAACTGCGCGAAAAAATGTACAAAGGTTACGTGAATCGCGGTAATAATAATAACGAAAATGATAACAAAGCAGGAATCGTTGAGATTCTGAAATTACGTAAAGAAAAAGCGAATCTGCTTGGATTCGAGTCGTTTGCCGATTTCGCATTGGATAACCGTATGGCCAAAACACCTGCCAATGTTTACGAATTGCTAAACAAGATCTGGGGTAGCGCACTTCCGAAAGCGAAGGAAGAAGCATCGGAAATGCAGAAAATGATCGATAAAGAAGGCGGAAACTTCAAGCTGGCCGCATGGGATTGGTGGTACTACACCGAAAAATTACGCAAAGAAAAATTCAATCTCGATGAATCTGAATTGAAACCATACTTTGCGGTCGATCAGGTTCGTGAAGGTGCATTCATGGTTGCAAACAAACTATGGGGAATCTCATTTGAAGA
>JBOFCW010000315.1:0-1962 GCA_051646395.1 Bacteroidales bacterium | reverse complement strand
TTGGAAACGCTTGGTACTACCGGTTTCGATAACAGAGCCGTTATTTTCGGCATCAATGTCGAGTAATCAAACATAACCTGCATCCGGATTGTTAAGAAGTTGAACCAATCCGAAGAAATTGCCATTGTAACTCCTGTTCAAAGGAGCTGCGATGGCATATTTGAAATGCCTATGAAGAAGAAGTTGCAGGGAAATCTGGCGATGCTCGTGTCCAAAACCTTCAGTGGTTTGAATATGAATGCATTGAAATATCTGCTGCCGGTGTGGATATCTCCCTTTACCGCCGTTTTTATCCGCATGGCTTTTGCGGCTGCCTCTTTTTGGATCATCGGACTGTTTGTGAAGAACGAACCCCCTACCACGCTTCGAACCCGTTTTTATCTTTTTTTATTAGGGGCTGTCGGAATGTCAGGATACATGACCTGTTATCTGTTGGGCTTGAAATATACGACTCCTGTTGTGAGCTCCATCATACAGTCATTGGTACCGATGTGGGTATTTATCCTATCCGTCTGTTTTCTGAAAGAACATTTTACCGGAATAAAAGGATTGGGTTTGACGATGGGATTTGTCGGAGCGTTGCTCAGTATGTTTTCGAAAAAGGATCCCGGAATGGCACCCGATCCGATGCTGGGTGATATTTTTACATTATGTAGCTCCCTGTTTTATTCTGTCTATTTAATATTAAGTCACCTGTTCCTGAAAAAAGTCGGCATTATAACCATGTTGAAATGGAGTTTTCTCGGAGCGACATTTTCTACAACCTTCGTTACCTGGATTGCCGGTTGGCATGCACCTGTTTTGACCGAACCTTTTCATTTGTTGCCGGTATTGGTATTACTTTTTATTCTGATCTTTCCTACCGTTATTTCCTATCTTCTTCTTCCGGTCGGACTGAAGTTACTTAATCCTACGGTTGTTTCAATGTATGGATATGTTGTCGTTGCTGTAGCTACGATCGCAGCCCTATTGCTGGGGCAGGATAAGTTCGACTGGCTTATGATCGTCTCGATTCTACTTTTGTTCGGCGGTTTATATTTCGTTGAAAAAGGCGAGACACAGGATGCTGCACGTCGCACCCACCAAATCCGTGCAACCTGAGAAAATAAATTTCCTTTTCATGTATGCTTGTGTTATCTTTGTATCCAAAGATAATTAATCCATATGGGAAAGAATAAGTTACAGAAATTCGATGATATGAATTCATACCCGCATGTTTTTCAGTATCCGTTTGCGGTATTGAAAGAACAGGGGTTCGAGATGAAAGGGAAATGGGGTAAAGAGTTTTTCAAAAACGACAATCCCATCGTGTTGGAGTTAGGATGCGGAAAGGGTGAATACGCGGTTGGATTAGCCCGCAAATATCCGGATAAGAATTTTATCGGCGTGGATATCAAAGGAGCGCGTATGTGGACGGGAGCGAAATCTTCTCAGGAAGAAGGTCTGACAAACGTTGCTTTCCTGCGTACCAGCATCGAATTGATCCATTATTTCTTTGCCGAAAACGAAGTGTCCGAAATCTGGATCACATTCCCCGATCCGCAGATGAAGAAAGTCAACAAACGTCTTACCTCAACCCGCTTTATGCAGCTTTACCTGCAATTCTTGCGTCCCGATGGTATCATTCATCTGAAATGCGATAGCAACTTCCTGTTTACTTATACGACAGAGATGGTGAAAGCCAATGATTTCCCGGTATTGTATCAGACAACAGACCTGTACCATTCGGATATCAACGACGACATTCTGCTATCTATCCAGACTTATTACGAACAGCAGTGGATGGATCGTGGCATTCCGATCAAATACATTAAATTCCAACCTCAGACCCGCGAACCTTTCGTCGAACCGGAGGTGGAAATCGAATATGACTCTTATCGTAGTTTCAACCGCAGCAAACGCAGCGGCAATGCGATGGGAAAATAAAAAACCATCAATCTTATGGCACTATATCCTAAATTA
>JBOFCW010000294.1:0-9185 GCA_051646395.1 Bacteroidales bacterium | reverse complement strand
GCGTTCATTTTCTTAACCAGTTCTTCTGCGTATTTAGTTGGGTGCAAAGAAAGGAATGCAGCACCGAAACATGCAGAGAATGTCGGAGTTGGTTCAGTGATACCACGTTCTGTACCAGCCAATTTAGCTGTGAAACCAGAAAGGAAGTAGTACTGTGCCTGCTCAGGAGTCAAGATTGAAACCGGAGGAAGAACACCGAATGCGTCAGCAGAAAGGAAGATAACTTTCTTAGCAGGACCTGCTTTAGATACCGGTTTAACGATATTGTTGATGTGGTAGATCGGGTAAGAAACACGAGTGTTTTCTGTTTTAGATCCGTCTGCGAAGTCGATAGTACCGTCTGCAGCAACTGTTACGTTCTCAAGAAGAGCGTCACGTTTGATAGCAGCCCAGATATCTGGTTCGTTTTCCTGAGACAAGTTGATTGTTTTTGCGTAGCAACCACCTTCGTAGTTGAAAACGCCTTCGTCGTCCCAACCGTGCTCATCGTCACCGATCAACTGACGTTTAGGGTCTGTAGAAAGAGTAGTTTTACCAGTTCCTGACAAACCGAAGAAGATAGCAGTATCACCAGCTTCACCTACGTTAGCCGAGCAGTGCATAGAAGCCATACCCTGAAGTGGCAACAAGTAGTTCATGTAAGAGAACATACCTTTTTTCATTTCACCACCATACCAAGTGTTCAGGATGATCTGAACTTTTTCTGTCAAGTTGAAAACAACCGCAGTTTCAGAGTTCAAGCCAAGTTCTTTGAAGTTAGCAGGAGCTTTTGCTTTAGATGCGTTCATTACAACGAAATCAGGCTCTCCGAAGTTAGCCAATTCTTCAGCTGTAGGACGGATGAACATGTTAGTCACGAAGTGTGCCTGCCATGCTACTTCCATAATGAAACGGATTTTCAAACGAGTGTTTTCGTTTGCACCGCAGAATGCATCAACAACATAAAGTTTTTTATCAGAAAGCTCTTCTGTTGCGATTTCTTTAAGTGTATTCCAAGTCTCTGTAGAAAGAGGTTTGTTGTCGTTTTTGTATTCTTCAGATGTCCACCAGATAGTATCTTTTGTAGTTTCATCCATTACGAAGAATTTGTCTTTAGGAGAACGGCCAGTATAGATACCTGTCATTACGTTAACAGCACCCATTTCTGTTACCTGTCCTTTTTCGAAACCTTCAAGTTCTGGTTTAGTTTCTTCTGCGAAAAGTACGTCATAAGAAGGGTTGTGTACGATTTCTTTCACACCGTGAATTCCGTACTTGGTCAAATCTAATGCCATAGTTTTAGAAATTTGTTTTTGTTATTACTATATATATACCTCAAATTGTCTTGTTTCAAATAAGCATCCGGACTCTCAATTATTCCTAATAATGATAATATTTAATATTTCAGATTAATATTGTCATTAATGAGCTTAATGTGTTGGCTCAACTGAACCGGTACAAAAATAGTATAAAAAATTAATGCCGCTAATTAATTACGGAAAAATTTCCACAATTAGATTGTTTTTTATTTTACCCGTCATTTTATAACAAATAATAGGTTTAATGATACATTAATAGTGCATTCTGCTTTTAATTCTATCTCTCATAAAGATAGTTGTTTATCATGTTTTTTGTAGACTTTGATTCTTTTACTTTTTCTATTTAAGAATACTTTACAAGAACTAATCGGATTAATCGTTTATTAATCCGATTTGATCTCCGATTCTTGTTGGAATTCGGACTTGTTGCCTTTTGATTTCATTAAATATAGTACCCAAACTGTTGTTAATCGATTAAAAAGATCTTTCTCAATTCTCAAAATAAATCAACAACTCTTTTTCTTTGGAGGATAATGCGTAAATTAGCGAAAAATTTCCAATGAAAATTGTAGACTTTTCGAAAACGAATTCTGTATTAAACCGCTTTGTCGCAGAGCTTCGCGACGTGGAGATACAGAAAGACCCTTTGCGTTTCCGCAGGAATATTGAACGAATCGGCGAAATCATGGCTTATGAAATCAGTAAGGATTTTCATTATGTTACAGAAGATGTACAAACGCCTCTCGGAATAGCTCCAACCAATGTACCCGACAGTAAGATCGTTATCAGTACGATTCTTCGTGCAGGTCTCCCTTTTCATCAGGGTTTCCTGAGCTATCTTGATCGTTCGGAAAACGCGTTCGTGTCTGCTTATCGTAAATACACCGACGAAAATAACTTCGACATTCATGTAGAATACCTGGCCTCTCCCCGTATCGATGACAAAGTCTTGATCATCACGGATCCGATGTTGGCAACAGGTGGATCAATGGAGCTTTCATATAAAGCGATGCTTTCTAAAGGCGAGCCGGCTCATATTCATGTAGCGGCTGTTATCGCAAGTCGTAAGGCTGTCGATTTTATCGCTCGTGTTTTTCCACAGGATAAAACGACGATATGGGTTGCCGCAATCGATGAGGAACTCAACGAACATGCTTACATCGTGCCCGGATTAGGTGATGCCGGCGACTTGTGTTACGGAGAGAAAGAATAATCAATCTTTTATTCTGACGATTTATTCTTAAGATAAAATAGAAAAGGCTGTCTGAACTTTTGTTGTCAGACAGCCTTTCCCGTTTCTTTATCTTCTATTCTTCCATTCCTAAGTCGAATTTTGGTCCATCATGTTGTTATTTCCTATAAACCGTATATCTTTAAAATTGAAAACAAATCTTTAGAGAAAATATCATTTTACACAATGGCTATTGTAATTGAGAAAATATCCGGAAAGAAACAGCTGAAAGAATTCATCCGTTTCGGACTGGATCATTATAAAGGGAATCCCTATTTCGTTCCTCCCTTGAATTTTGATGAGATGGGTACATTTGACCAGACCAAAAATCCGGTATTCGATTTTTGCGAAGTGATTCATTTTATGGCCTATCGCAACCAAAAGCCGGTGGGGCGTATCGCCGGTATCATCAATCACCGTTTCAATGATAAGTTCGGCAAAAAAGAAGCCCGATTCGGCTGGATCGAATTCATCGACGATGCAGAGGTGAGCGCTTCCCTGATCGATGCGGTCAGTACGTGGGCCCGCGAAAAAGGACAAACGGACCTGATCGGGCCGATGGGTTTCACTGACCTGGATTACGAAGGATGTCTGATCGAAGGGTTTGATCAGATCGGTACGGCCTCTTCTATCTATAATTATCCTTACTACAGTACGCATTTCGAAAATCTCGGATTTAAGAAAGATGTCGATTGGGTTGAATTCAAAATTATGATTCCCGAAGGAATTCCCGATAAGCATATCCGCATCGGCGAACTGGTAAAGAAAAAATACAATCTGACGGTAGTCAAACCTACGGACCGGAAGAAGCTGTTGAAAGAATACGGACAACAAATTTTTGATTTACTCAATCTGGCTTATGCAGACTTATACGGTTTTTGCGAACTGACGCAGAAGCAGATCGAATATTATATCAATATCTATCTGCCTTTGGTTCGTCTGGATTGTGTTCGCGTGATTTTGGACGGTGATAATCATGTGATCGGATTTGGTATCGCGATACCATCGCTGGCAAAGGCGATGCAGAAAGCCCACGGGAAACTATTCCCTTTCGGATGGTATCATGTAATCAAAGCTTTACGCGGAAAAAATAATGTGATCGATTTGTACCTGGTAGGTGTTCATCCGGAATATCAGAGTAAGGGCGTGAACGCATTGTTGTTTACCGAACTGATTCCGCAATTCATAGCCAACGGTTACGAATATGCAGAAAGTAATCCCGAACTCGAAATGAATGAGAAAGTACAGGGACAGTGGGATTATTTCGAACGGATACAGCACAAACGTCGCAGGGCTTTTCATAAAACCCTTTTCTGATAGAGTCCAATAAGCTCCCATATACAGGATCGTAGAAAAAACAATAAGCTTTTTTTACGATCCTGTTTATTATTTGATGTCTGCATCTTTATAGCCTATCTGCCGGAGAACGTTATTTTAGGTATGATAGAAAGGCGATGTGATACTCATTTATAAATCTTTTGTTGGGTATATCAACTTTAGCCTTACCTTTGCAGCTTCAAATAAAAAGCTTTCCGGGCATATCTATTATCTCCTCATCCCGTGCATTTCGCTACACGCCATGATCTGATATAATTTCCATTCAGGTTTATATATAAGTAGTAAACAAGTTTTTAAGGTAAAATGAAGTATCTTGAACCGCAAATGATTACCGCATTCAAAGGTTATTCTTTCGAACAATTTCGAAAAGATCTCGTTGCCGGTATCATCGTAGGCGTAGTCGCCCTGCCCCTTTCACTGGCCTTTGCCATTGCCGCGGGAGTATCTCCCGAAAAAGGATTGATCACAGCTGTTATTTTCGGGTTTATCGTATCCTTGTTAGGAGGAACGAAAACACAAATCGGAGGTCCTACCGGCGCCTTTGTCATGATTGTGGCAAGCGTTTATGCCCAGTTCGGTCTGACGGGAATGATTGTGGCTTCGGTAATGGGGGGGCTGATTCAGATTGTCATCGGAGGACTGAAGCTCGGAAATATATTCAAATATATCCCTTATCCGATTATGATCGGACTGAATACGGGGATTGCCATTTCCATTTTTTCATCGCAGATCAAAGATGCCCTGGGATTGACCGGAGGGCTGAATGAAGCTGGCGAAGTCGTACCGCTCGATTTACCGCTTAACCTGCTTGACAAATGGATTACCTATTTCCGGCACATACATACGATCGATCTGACTACGGTGATCGTAACCGTAGCTACGATTCTTATTATTCTTGTTGTGCCACGGTTTCTGAAGAAATTCCCGCCTTATCTTTTTGCAGTGGTGGTTGTTACGGTTATCGCTTATATCCTGAAAGAATTTGCAGGAGTGGATGGTATCACGACAATTGGCGATCGTTTTTCGATCGACGGATCGATCCGGTTCAACGAATTCGAGATGCCTAACATGGAGATGATCGAAAAAGTTTTTCCTTCGGCAATAACGATAGCCGTGATGGGAGCGATCGTTTCGATCGTATCCTGTTCGGTGGCCGATGGTGCTACCGGCGACCGGCATGATTCGAATATGGAGCTTGTCGCGGAAGGGATCGGGAATATTGTCACACCGATGTTCGGCGGTATTCCCGCCACCGGAGCTGTGGCCCGTACGATGGTGGGCATCAGTAGTGGCGGCCGCACGCCGTTGGTGGGTATCATTCATTCAGCAGTGGTGCTGATGATTTTGCTTTTTCTGGGATCGCTCGCACAGCATATCCCGACGGCCTGTCTGGCTGGGATGCTGGTAGTGGTAGCCTATAACATGAGTAATATCCCGTCGTTGAAATCGCTGATGAAAAGTCCGAAGTCGGATATCGCCGTGTTGTGGACTACTGTAGCACTGGCTGTGGTATTCAACTTGTCGGTAGCGGTAGAAGTGAGTATGCTGATGGCGGTATTATTGTTTTTACGACGGGTTGCGGAAACTTCAAACGTTTCGGTATTGCGAGACGAGATCAGTGTGCTGGAGGGAACAGACTTCAGTACGTTCGAGTCGGACGAGAAACTGAATATAGCTCCGGGCGTAGAAGTTTTCGAAATCGACGGACCATTCTTTTTCGGGATGGCCAATAAGTTTGACGAGGAGATGCGTATCATCGGCGACAAACCTTTTATCCGCATTCTGCGTATGCGTAAAGTTCCGTTTATCGATTCTACCGGCTTGCATAATCTTGAAATCTTCATCGCTGCGGCACGACGTGAGCATATTCAGATTATTCTTTCGGGGGTACGTCCCGAGGTAATGGACGTTTTGGAAAAAAGTCGTGTGGCGGATATGATCGGAAAAGAGAATCTTTTCGATCATATAAACGGCGCGGTAGAAAAAGCCAACCGTATTGCTGTAGAAGCCGCACAGATAAGACACCATCATCATTCGCAATCAGGTCATGCTCATGAGGATGGCCAACAACATAAGAAACCTATAGGTTGATACCTGTGAAGTATTTCAATAACCAGCCGATACCGAAGCTGATAAACGTGATTGAGATACAGATCAGGAACATTTCGCGAAAACGTTTCCAAAACGATTTGTCTCGGGTTACGGCATAATAAAAATTGAATGCCGCTATTATCAATGACATTATCAAGATACAGGTGGCTAAGCCTAAATATACACTATGAAGGATGATGAAAGGGAACAGCAATAGGACGATGGTTGTAAAATAGGCGGAAAACGTATAAACGCTCGATTTTAAGGCTGTTTTGGGGTTTTTCTCTGTTTTGCTGGCCATGTATTCAGAAGCCCCCATCGACAAGGCACCTGCGATGCCGGTAATAGCGCCTGCCATTGCAACGACTTTGTGGTTTTGAAAGGCCAATGCGAATCCGGCCAGTGCACCGGTGAATTCAATCAGAGCATCGTTGAGTCCGATTATGACTGCTCCCATATAATATAACCGCTCCTCTTCGATCTGATTGATGAGGAGCTTTTCTTTTTTTTCTCCTTCTTCGATTATTTTTTCGTAATCAGGATGCTTTGCGAGTGTCTGAAATAAATCCTTATCCTGAGAATTATTGTATTCCATCAGTTTGATACCGAAGGTAAGGCCGAAAATGCGGGTCAGGATATAGTAGAATATTATTTTAATATTATTGGGTCTCATTTTCTTACCGGTTGCTTTACGCGCTGCCAGGCAATGACTCCACTGTTCGTCAGAAAGCTCGAACATGATTTTCCGGTTATCCTCATCTTTGGTGATGGCTGCCAGTTTGCGATAGATTAAAGCGGCATTGAGTTCATGACGCTGAAATGCCTTGAGTTCGTGCAGAGGGATTTCTTCCATAATCGTTTATAATAAAAAAAGCGTCAGCAATACCCGTGACAGGGGTTGCTGACGCTTTCAATATATTCGAAAACCTTTTTTAAGATTACATTCTGTCTGGAACATTGATTCCCAAAAGACCCATACCTGTTTTGATTACGCGGGCTACGTTTTCAGAAAGAGCAAGACGGAAAATACGCAATGACTCGTTTTCCTCTTTCAGGATAGAGAAGTCATGATAGAACTGATTATACTCTTTTACTAAATCGTAGATATAGTTCGCAATCACAGCAGGACTGAAATTGTCGCCAGCATCCTTAATAACGCTTGGGAAAGAAGCAAGGTTCTGAATCAGACCTTCTTCTTTTTCTGAAAGTTGCAGATCTGTCGGAAGTTCAGTCGGCAAAGAGATGCCCAGTTCTGCCGCTTTGCGCAATACAGAACGGATTCGTGCATGTGTATACTGGATGAACGGACCTGTATTTCCATTGAAATCAATCGATTCCTTCGGATTGAACGTCATGTTTTTACGCGGGTCAACTTTCAGAATGAAATATTTCAATGCTCCCAAACCAACAGTTTTCGCGATTTCATAAGCTTCTTCCGGTGTACATCCGTCCAGTTTCCCTAACTCCTGGGATGTTTCGCGGGCCGTATTGATCATTTCGTCCATCAGGTCGTCTGCATCTACCACGGTACCTTCGCGCGATTTCATTTTGCCTTCCGGTAGCTCTACCATTCCGTAGGAGAAGTGTACCAGGTCTTTCCCCCATTTGAAGCCAAGGCGGTCGAGGAGAATCGACAATACCTGGAAATGGTAGTTTTGTTCGTTTCCTACGACGTATACCATTTTGTCGATCGGATAATCGGCAAAACGGATTTTAGCCGTACCGATATCCTGAGTCATATATACCGAAGTACCGTCGCCGCGAAGTAAGAGTTTATGATCAAGACCCTGTTCTGTCAGATCGGCCCAAACCGAACCGTCTTCTTTTTTGTAAAGAAGTCCTTTTTCAAGACCTTCGATCACTTTATCTTTTCCTTCCAGATAAGTTTGAGATTCGTAATAGATCTTATCGAAGTCAACCCCCATCATCTTGTAGGTTTCGGCAAATCCTGCATAAACCCAGTTATTCATCATTTCCCACATCGAGTAGGTTTCCATATCGCCGGCTTCCCACAAACGCAACATTTCGCGGGCTTCCGCCATCAGACCTGAAGCGGCTTCCGCCTCCTCTTTAGTCATCCCTTTTGCTTGTAGTTCTGCCAATTCGGCTTTATAATGTTTGTCGAACATTACATAAAAATCGCCGATCAGGTGGTCGCCTTTCTTTCCGGTAGATTCGGGAGTACATCCTTCTCCCCATTTTTTCCACGCAAGCATGGATTTGCAGATATGAATCCCACGGTCATTGACGATGTTGGTTTTTACCACCTTGTTGCCATTCGCTTTCAGGATTTCAGAGATGCTGAATCCGAGCAGGTTGTTACGCACATGGCCCAGGTGCAATGGTTTGTTGGTGTTTGGCGAAGAATATTCGATCATTACCAACGGAGAATTGTCGTCTGCTTGTTTTACACCGAAATTCTCTACCTGGTTAATCTGATTCAGCATACCTACCCAAACGGCTGGGGCGATAGTCAGATTCAAAAATCCTTTGATAACGTTGAACGCACTTACCGCAGACTCATTCGCCATCAGGTATTCGCCGATTTCGGTCGCGGTTGCTTCAGGATTTTTTTTCGATACCTTCAGGAAAGGAAATACCACCAAGGTCAGATGACCTTCAAACTCTTTCTTTGTTTTTGAAAGCTGAATCTGAGCGTCCTGTGGCTCAACTCCGTAAAGAGTGGAGATCGCTTTTTTTATAGCTGCTGTCAGCGTAGTCTCTATATTCATGTCCGTAATAATTTTTTCTGCTATTTATCTTACAAAGATAATAAATACGGTTGGAAAATTCGATTTAAAGTGAGAATGAGAGGTGTTCGTGGAATAAATGAATGATTCCAAATAATGCAGGTTCTGGATAAGGAGAGACAATTTTGAAAATCTGCGGGAGAAAAAAACTGAGGGGATGCCTGAATCACTTCAATCATCCCCTACTGACCAATTAACTTTTAATGTAATTTTTATTTTATCTTCTCGGATATATCTGATCCCGGTTTGAATTTAACAACCTTCTTTGCTGCAATAACAATTTGTTGTTTTGTTGAAGGGTTAATGCCGGTTCTTTCTGCTTTTTCTGATACAGAGAATGTTCCGAAGCCAATCAGACTGATTTTATCACCATTGATTAATGCTTCTTCTACACTTCCGATAAAGGCATCAAGAGCCTTTTTTGCATCTGTTTTAGTTAGACCGCTCTTTTCGGCCATCGAATTAATAAGTTCTGAC
>JBOFCW010000290.1:0-5307 GCA_051646395.1 Bacteroidales bacterium | reverse complement strand
CGGGGAGCCGTTGGAGGATATGTATGAGAAACCGGCTTTCGTAACCGGAGCGGGCATCGTTTCTTTCAAATCGTACGCTCCGCTGAAGCATAAGCCCGTCAATATCCATTATTATATTCCGCAGGGAGATACGAAAACGATGCCGGTGCTTTTCGTTCTTCCGGGTGTCAACCGCAATGCGGCGGATTATCTGAAATGCTGGAAATCGGGAGCCGATCGCAAGCAGGTGATGGTTTTCGCACTCGAATTCCCGACAGCGTACTATTCTTCCGAAGAATATAACGAGGGTGGGATGATGAACGGCACCAGTGTAAAACCTGAAAGCGAATGGAGTTTTTCGATCGTAGAACCTGTGTTCGATTTTATCCGGGCTGAACTCAAAGGAAAACAATTACGATATGATTTGTGGGGGCATTCGGCCGGAGCGCAATTCGTTCATCGTTATTTGCTTTTCAAACCGAACGCATCCATTAACAGGGCTGTTTCTGCCAATGCAGGCTGGTATACGGTACCCGATTTGGATATTTCGTTTCCTTACGGATTGAAGGATTCACCTTTCGCTTCATCCGGTTTGCAAACTGTTTTTGAAAAGCAACTCATCATCCAGTTAGGCACAGCGGATACGAATCCGGATGATCCGAATCTGAATCATTCGCCGGGTGCTGAGGCGCAGGGTAAACACCGCTATGCACGCGGTCTTCATTTCTGGCAAAAAAGCCTGCAAGCAGCCGCTATTACAGGAAACCTTAACTGGATCAAACATGAGGTTGCTGATGTAGCTCACGACTATGTGAAAATGGCAACAGATGCACTCGAACTCATGTATTGATCATTTTGATAGATCTATATTTATTTCCTTTGGATCGGTCCGCTTTCATTTCGAAAGAAATGAGGTGGACCGATTTTGTTTTTTATCCTATTTCCGGGGATAGGGCATCTTAATGCAACTTGCGAATTCCATTCTATTTCTTTCCATGTGCTTTTTCTATCTTTATTTGTTTTCTTTTTTTACAAATAAAGATCGTATTTGATACATATGTTTAAAAATAACCTATATTAGCAAAATAATAATACCATTGAAATAGGCTTGCAATCACCATGAAACACATTGAAGCCACCTTTGCATTCGATTTTTAAAACCACTTATAAACTTTATATTTATTATTGAATGAAAAACATGCATGTAAAAGAAAAAAGATTGCCAGAACCACAAAGAGCCGGCAATTATTTTCCTGTATGGCTTCTTTTGTCTGTAGCTCCAATGATCTGGACCGGATGTGAGGAAGATGATCTTTCGCGGAAAACAAATCTGACCGTGGTAGCCGAATCGGAAAACGGAATTGAAGATTTGACCGGGCTGAAATCCAGTATCTATGGAGGTGAAGACTTCCTGTATGTAAAATCCAATGTCGGTTATGACTCGTTTTTCGAGACCTCTTATAAACTCGATAAATGGATTCGGATAATCAACAAAGGGTATAATCAGGAAATAAAGGCGGATCAGTACCTGATTGAATGCGATCCGATGCCCGACGGAAATTACGAAAAAAGAAAAGGGACTATTTCTTTTGTGTCGAAAGACAATTATCTCGGGAAGTTTATTCCCGTTCAACAGGGGTTTAATACCGAAATAGCAGAAGACTTTTCCTGGCTTAAATCCGGGACAACCGATCCGCTGGATTTTAGTTCGGATGTGAATATCCAGAACTGGACAACCGCCCAGGTTGAAAAAGGATGGACATCCACCAAGACAGAGGATACACAGGAGGCTTTTTGTTACTCCAAGGCCGGATATATCCGATTGGGAGACGAAGGACGGGCGGGAGATCTGATTACACCACAGGTATCCGGATTTGTATCCGACTCAGTTATTCTACTCACTTTCAAAGCAGTTTCTTATGTGTCGCCGGATGGCGAAAAGGATGCGAATGACCTGACGATCAGTATCCTCAATGGCGGGACATTCGAAGACGGTTCAACTTCAAAGCATTTGAATCTGAACTATTTCGATCCATCTGATCCGCTACTTCATAAGAATATGTGGAAAGACAATCAATATGAATTTTATATTGTGAGCAAGCCGAGCAATAAACTTACCGGTGATACCCGGATTCAATTCAGAACCGGAGAGGTTACTACAAATAAGAACAACCGGATTTTCCTGGACAACATTTATGCTTATATCGTTGAGAAGGAATTTTATGATGAGCTTTTATCTGGCAATGATAAGGATGAAAATGAATAAATACCACGAATCACACATGATACGACATATTAATAAGCTGATTTCACTTTTTCTTACCTTTTCTTTTATCTTATTTTTTTCCTGTAGTGAAGATGAAAATGACATTCTCGGAGGAGGAAAGAATGATGCCAAATCAATCTACGTAAATACAGAATCAGGAATAGCCCGTTTTGCTGTGAAATCAAATGGAGAATGGAGCATTTCGTCTGATAAGAATAGCTCTAAATGGGCCTCACTGGATGTAACCACTGGTAATGGCGATGCAGAAGTAACGGTTTCGTACAAAGAGAATAATTCATTCGCACGAATGGGTACGTTCATTATCAAACTTGCCAAAGAAGCGGTGGCGGATACCATTTATCTGAAACAATACGGAACGAAAGCCATCCTTGAATTCATTAACACCGAAACGAGTATCCCATCCTTAGGCAAATCGGCCGTATTTGATATCAATACCAATCTTCCTGCTTCTTATCGGTCGAGAGTTTCACTGGATGCGATCGACGAGAAAGGAGAGGCAATCTCATGGATTGAAGATTTGGCTATTACTGATGACATGCGCTCCGTCAGTTTTAAGGTAGCGCCCAATCAGGGAGAAGAAGCAAGAAAGGCCCGGATAAGACTGGGTTTTACCAATGGATGGTCTGACGAGCAATACTCCTACCTGTTCGTAAGTCAGGGAGTTGCGGGCGGTACGGCAGATACCCGTGTAGTCTCGTTCGACGAATTGCGGAGTCTGGTGCAGGCACCGGCCGGTAGTGTAAAAATCAAGGACAATATCTCGCTCGAAGGAATCGTGATCAGCGACGCCGGCAACCCGAATGTCGCAGAGAATCCGATGCTGACGAATACCACGATCGATTATAATGTCAACGACAAAACAGCCTATCTGCAAAGCCAGGACGGGCGATACGGTGTTGCGGTTCTGGCAGACAGCAAAGAGGATAACCTGATGCATCGTTATGACCGGGTAGCACTTTGGCTGAAAGATGTTGTACTTGAGAAAAAAGAAAATCCGGAAAGATACCTGATCACCGGAATCACACAGAAAAACTATATCCGGGTCGAAAAAGGCGATGCTTCGGGCGTGGCAGCGAAGGAGAGGTATATCAGTCAGCTGACGGATGAAGATCTCTATACGTTCGTGACGCTCAAGTCATGCGAATTGCCGGTTCGAAAAGGAAGTTTTACACCTATCAATGAAGGTTACGGAGTAGTTTACTCGGCATCGAAAGTCGATAAGTATCCCCTTTTGATGCGCGACATACAGGGCAATCAAATTTTCCTGATGACCAATATCGGATGTACGTATCGCAGGGATGGGAATTCTTTGCCCAAAGGAAGCGGTGATATTTCGGGCGTCCTGGTACATGAAACGTATTCCCGTTTTGAAAAAGACGGAAATATCGGCAAATACCAACTTCGCCATCTGACAAGAGAGGATATCGCAATCCCGATGGATGAGAATCAGAGCTTCTCGCAGATTATCGCCCAATGGGATAAATTCAACCGGCAAAATAATGTGATGATGGCTACCGGCGGTAACGGCAAAATATCCCATACCAGCGCGGGCTATCAGGGCACAGGTTATGCAAGCATGGACTTCAGTATGCTGGGGCCGATTACCGGCAACAGTTCGGAAGATAACAAAGGGGTGAACTCTTCTTCACAGAACCTCACTTTTGCGAATTCCTTTTGGTGGAACGATTCGAAAAATACCGGAGAGAGTTGGGTGATCGAATTTTCGACCAAAGGAATCACTACCGATCAGCTATCTCTTCAATTGGCTACGTTCAACAATGCGATCGGAGCTCCCCGTTACTGGACCGTAGAATGGTCTGCGCACGGAGAACCTGCGCAGGCATGGACTAAGGTTGCCGACTATACCGTTCCGGATATCGTCAGCTGGGATAATACGCTTTTAAATCAATTATCGGGATGGAAAAATATGAATTTCGGCTTGCCTCTTGAGATGTTGAACCATGAAAAAGTTTATCTACGCTTGCGTGTAAGCGCAAACAAAGCAGGTACGGCGACAACCTATGACAGCGGCGTAATCAAATCTGCGGCTAACACCCTTTCTTATGTTTCCATACGCTATAATAAGTAAAACAGATTAGATACAAATGAAACGTAAAATTAATATTTCACACAGATACCTCACAGGATGGTTATTCGTATTCATTCTGTCTGTAATGTCTATTCCCGCCGTTTTTTCTCAGACAAACAGGATGAAAATATCGGGAACCGTCAAAGATGAGACCGGAGAACCGCTGATCAGTGCGACAGTGATGATCAAAGGACAGCAAAAAGGTACGGTAACCAATGAAGAGGGAGAATATTCTATTCAGGCCTCTCAGGGAGACGAAGTCACTTTTCGATACTTAGGTTACCAGACCCATACCATCAAAATCGGGAAGAAAGAACGTTACAACATCATCATGCTTCCGGACAAGGATGTCGATCTTCAGGAGGTCGTGGTGATCGGTTACGGTACCGCAAAGAAAAAAGACCTTACAGGATCCGTTGCCACGGTTAAAATGGCCGATATCAAGAATGTTCCCGTCGTTTCTGTCGATCAGGCTCTTCAGGGACGTATCGCCGGAGCGGACATCATGTCGACAACGGGTGAGCCGGGTGCGACAACCTCGATCCGTATCCGTGGTACGCGTTCTATTTCGGCAACCAACGAACCTCTTATCATTGTGGATGGGGTAATCGACGGGGTGCACGATTTGAGCGATATCAGTTCGACGGATATCGAATCAATCACCGTTCTGAAAGATGCTTCCTCTACGGCGATCTATGGGTCCAGAGGGAGTAACGGGGTAATCCTGGTAACGACAAAACAGGGATTGGCCGGAAAACCGACAATCCTATTCAAAGCCGACGCCGGATTTTCGCAGCTTCCCCGCTCACTGGATATCATGAATGCCACCGAATTCGCCCAGTATCGGAATGATTATGCGTTTTTCGCCACATCCGATAATTACGGCGAAATCACCGGCATCACGCCTCAGTCGAAATATCCTTATCCGGATCCGTGGAAATACGGCGAAGGG
>JBOFCW010000197.1:0-7536 GCA_051646395.1 Bacteroidales bacterium | reverse complement strand
GAAAAATCGAACCGGGGGTATATGATTGATAAACATACCTTGACGCTTACGGAGTTGCCGCTCATACCTCAGTCGTATTATAAGTTTCATCATAACAAAAAGTCGGATCAGATATTTTTTCAGAAAGAGTCGTTGATTGCTCCTAAGGAAATCTATATAGCCGATTCAAAAAATCATTTGCAGGTGAAGAAAGTCAGTGATGCGCGCGAAACGCCGTTTGATCCGGCTGATTATGTGATTGAGAACGTGACTCATACTTCGCGTTCGGGAGCTGAGGTGAATCTTCAGCTTACGTACAAGAAAGGAATGATTCGTGATGGATCCAATCCGGTAGTGATCCATTCTTATATCAATGCAGAAAACTCCTTGCTGGACCGGTTTTACCTGAATCGGGTTTTGTACATGGATCAGGGGTATATCTATGTTCAACGGGCTATGTCTGATTCGAAAATTGAGCTTTCGATAAATAAGCGGATAGAGGATATCTATTCTTCGTATTTGTATCTGATAAAAGAAAACTATACGTCGGCGGATAAAGTCGCTTTTATCGGGAAAGAGTTCGGGGCTTCTGCACTGGTGGGTATGCTGAATAAGTATGATTTAAAAACACCCGTTGCGCTTGTTGATGGTGTATATGATTTTGTGAAGTATAACAATCAGGGTCGCTTGCTCTATCAGAATAAAAAGCTATTCCAGGCTCATGACAGTATTTCATTTCATGAGATTTATGCAATGTCGCCTTATCATCAGGTGAAAACAAACAAAAAATATCCACCTATGTTGCTTCTGACTACCGATAAAAATAAGATTATACCTGAGGATCAAACATATAAACTTGCGGCACGTATGCAAATGAGAACCAAAGGTTATAATCCAATTATTATGCTGACTCCGAAAAGAGCTGACCGGTTAGATGAGTATGATGAATACACCTACCGGATATTTATAGAACATGGATTTTTGTTTATATCGGATCAGTTGGGTGTAAATGTGAATGTTTCGCAGAATAAGGGTGTTTAATACCTAAATATAATTAGTGATTCGTTGCGATTTACCAACTAATGGGGATGGTGGATTTGTTATTTTAGCGATACCTTTGCAGGCAGTTTCAGGTATTGTTGATTTGATAATATTAATGTATTCTTCTATGAGAAAAGTATTGAAGGAAGTGCACTTGTGGCTTTCTGTTCCTTTCGGCATAATTATAGCTGTAATTTGTCTGAGTGGTTCGGTTTTGATTTTTGAGAATGATGTGACGGAATGGATGCGCAAGGATATGCTGACCGTAAATCCAGCCGGCGGGCAGGTGATTCCAATGGAGACACTTATGCAACAAGCGGAAAAAGAGTTGAAGAAGGGACAAAAGATAACAGGCGTAACGATATCTTCTTCGCCCGAGGCTAGTTATCGGTTTAACTTGTCGACTCCTAAACGTGCCTTTATTTCGGTGGATCCGTATTCGGGGGCTGTTCTGGGAACTTATGAACGCTCTCCTTTTTTTATGTTCTTCTTTCGTTTGCACCGCTGGCTTCTTGATAGTGTAAAACCGGATGGTGCTATTTCGTGGGGAAGAGTTATTGTTGGCACAAGTACGCTTGGCTTTTCAATCATATTACTTACCGGAATTTTTATCTGGATACCGAAGAATAGACGGAGTTTGACGAATCGTCTGAATGTCTGCTGTAGTAAGGGATTGAAACGATTTGTGTATGATTCGCATGTGAGTCTTGGGATTTATGTAGCTTTATTTTTGCTGATCATGTCACTGACTGGTCCAACCTGGTCTTTTGGCTGGTATAAAGATGGGTTTTATAAACTATTCGGAGCTAATCAGCCTGTAAATGCTCAGCCTGTAAAATCAGGTGAAAAGAGTGGTAAAGTGCTTTCGGAGGCTAAACCAGAAAAGCCTGATTATGTGATCTGGGATCAGCTTATTGGGCAGTTGCAGAAATCGCACGCAGACTATAGTATGCTGACTATATCTGCAGGATCTGTGGCAGTGCAATACCCGCATTGGGGAAATCAGCGTGCGGCCGACACCTATAAGTTTAATCAGAATGATGGACAGATAACAGGTTTTAGAGCTTATGCCGATACGGACAGAGCTGCTAAATTGCGTGGCTGGATTTATTCAATGCATACAGGTGAATGGGGTGGAATGTTTTCGAAGCTATTGTATCTGATCGTTGTTTTGATTGGGTGTTCACTACCGTTGACGGGCTATTATATTTGGATTTCACGTCTGGTGAAGAAGCGTTGACCGAGTGCAATTAAGCTGTTTAATAAAGGAACCGGGATCTTTTGTTTGGGCTATGGAGGATAAAAAATGCGAAAGCTTAAGGCAAACTGTGAAGTTTTGACTTATCTTTGTAATATTTGAAGCCGAGAACGGTAAACTTAAAACAGAAATTATGCAGAACTTATGTCCTTGTGGATCTACGTTAAATTATATGGATTGTTGCGGTGCAATTATCGAAGGAGTTACTCCTGCCTTAACTGCAGAGCAGCTAATGCGTTCGCGTTATACTGCTTTTACATTGGCTAATGCTGATTATCTGATGAAAAGCTGGCATACGAAAACCCGGAACGTGAAAGAAAAGGTTTCTATACGGCATTGGGCTAAATCTGTCAAGTGGATTAAGCTTGAGATTATAAATAAAAGCGGTGGTGAGCAGACCGACAAACAGGGATTTGTGAAATTCAGAGCTGTTTATTTTGAGAATGGCGGGGTAGAGCAAATCATGGAAAATTCCTATTTTGAAAAAGAAAATGATCTTTGGGTGTATGTTTCGGGAGAACATGAATAACCAAGAGATTGAACAGAAAATATTGAATAATAAAAAGACGAGTCATTCGGGTTGTATCAACCGGATGACTCGTCTTTTATTTTAGGCTATAACCGACAGGCTTTTTAGAGCTTAATGGTTTTTGTTTCGTTAGCTTTGAAGTTAAGCACGTGAGTTTTGCCGTTTATCTTGAACTGAGCTTCGCCAGCTTGTTTGGCGCGAATACGTGTCTGTGTGACTTGTTTGTTTTTCCAATCTAAGTCAACAACATATCCTCCTCTTGCAACAAGTCCCGAGACAGAGCCTTCGGACCAGTCATCTGGTAAAGCAGGAAGCAGACAGATTTTGTCGGAGTGGCTTTGAAGAAGCATTTCTGTCACACCGGCAACACCGCCGAAATTTCCATCAATCTGGAAGGGCCCATGATTGTCGAAGAGATTATTCAGCGTACACTTTTCCAGGAGCGCGTTGTAGGAGTTGAGTGCCTCTTCGGCTTGTCCTAAGCGTGCACGCATATTAATCAGCCAGGCCATGCTCCAGCCGGTATGACCACCACCGTTGGCTAACCGGAAGTCTATTGATTTGCGGGCTGCATCCATTAAATCAGGCGTTGTTTCGTTGATTTGGTTGCTGGGATGAAGCGCATACAGATGTGACATATGACGATGTCCCGGCTCGGCTTCACCGAACTCTTCGTTCCACTCCATTAATCGTCCGTCTTTACCGATTTTTGTTTTTGCCACTTTGGGTAAGACCTGACCGATTTTTTTAGTTGTTTCGTCGTCGATATTCAGAATCGTAGCTGCCTGGAGTGTATTGTCAAACAATTCGCGAATGATCTGCTGATCGTGTGAAGGAGCCATGCAGATCGCACTGTTTGTGCCATCGGGTGCAATAAAAGCATTCTCGGGCGAAGCAGATGGTCCGGAAAGGTACTCTCCGGTCTGAGGATTGTATTTCAACCAGTCTAAATAAAAACGGGATGCATTAAGCATAACGGGATATACACGCTGGAGATATGCTTTGTCTTGTGTAAAAGCATAATGTTCCCACAGATGCTGACACAACCAGCCCGCTGCTCCGATATGTATTCCCCAAAGACCCCCTTCGCCGGGAGCCGTATATCCCCATACGTTTGTAATCGGGTGCATACACCAGCCATTTGCTTTGTAGTGAATACGGGCAGTACGTGTGCCGGGTTCGACAAGCGATTCGATCAATTCGACAAGAGGAAGATGAAGTTCGGACAGATTGGTCGTTTCAGCTGGCCAGTAGTTCATCTGTACATTAATGTTGGCATGATAATCACCATTCCAGGCAGTCTGAAGTTTGTTGCTCCATACACCCTGAAGGTTGGCAGGCAGGGTTCCCGGTCTTGACGAAGCAATCAAAAGATAGCGCCCGTATTGATAGTAGAGCTCCTGAAGGTATTTGTCCTGTTTTTGTTTTTTGAAACGTGCAATCCGCCGGTCTGTCGGTATAGTGTCGGGTTCCTGCGAGTTAAGTGAAAACGAAACGCGGTCAAATAGCGATTTGTAATCGGCTTCGTGTTTTTTCAAAGTAGCCGTAAAACCCTGTTTCTGAACCGATCTGATGCGTTCGGAAGTACGTTCGGTATGGTTTGTATTGATGTAATCCTGGTATTTCAGCTGATAATTGGTTTCGGCTGTAAATACGAGCATACTCTCTTTGGCATTTTCAACGAACATTAGCGAGTCTTGCGCAAATCCAATTTTACCATCTTTGGAAGATGCAGCGATGCGTGCCCAATAGCTCATGCCATCTGTGTCCTGATAGCTGTCTAATGTGCCTTTCATCAAGAGCGTATTGTTGTCGACAGAGGTTTGATATCTTTCGGGGCGGTTCATGCGCACCTCATAGCTGTGAGGTTTCTTTGACCGGATGCGGACAACCATGGCATTGTCGGGGTAGCTCATGAAATATTCGCGCGTGAATTCATTATCACCTTGTGTGTAATGCACGCGAACAATCCCTTTCTCTATATCGAGTTCCCGCTTATAGTTGCTGATTTCTCCTTTTTTACCGAAGTTGAGCCAAAGATCGCCCAGTGTCTGAAATGTTCCGTAAGGAGCTTTGTATTTGGCTGAAAAGCCATAACCTGATCCGGGACCTTTGCATTTAAATGTGCTCATAGCCAGATCAGATCCTTCTTTGAACTGACCGTTGTTCAGAAAGTTCTGAATGGTTTCGAGGTTTTGAAAAGCATCCGGATTATCGCTGTCTGAATAGCTGCCGGACCAGAGTGTTTTCTCATTTAGCTGAATGCGTTCCAGTGCGGGATCGCCATAGATCATGGCACCCATGTAGCCATTGCCTATCGGTAGTGCGTCCAGCCATGCCGCTTCATTGTATTTATCTTCCATCGTACGATCTTTCTCTGTGACATCGGCAGGTCGGTCATACCAGAGACGTAACGAATTTTTGGATTTGGCTAAACAGGGGTTCAGTGCGGAGAGGGATAAGAGTGTGATGCAAAAACTTTTTAAGTGGGTTTGATTCATGATTAAATTGTGTTAGTATTGGATTTCGTACTTATTGTATTCGCAAAAATAGTTAATGTCTACGTATTCTGAAATGTTTTAGCGAATAAATAATTGCGGCTGTCAGAGATGTCAAACAAGGTGGTAATTACACTTGAACCAGGTTGTTGCCCGGGGATTTTTCTGGAGGAATCTATTGATGGAGGAGTGGTGAATTTGCTGTAGTGAGTAGATTTTGTTATCTTTGTGAAACTTCTTTAAGAATAGGGCTGTATGCAGTCTATTTAAAGAAGTCGGTTATCAATACATTACTTACACTTTATTATTTAGGAAACTGGTATTTGTTTAATCTGCCGGCAATACTCTTATTGCTGTGCCGATATTTCTTCTTATTGGTCTTCTTAGTATCTTCTGTCAAAAAGAGGGTTAGTGGTATTGCATAGATAATCTTCTTGTTTCTTGAATATTAGTAAAAGCATTGAGCGATGAAATTGAAATATCTTATTATTTCGTGTGTATGTTCTTTGATAATCGCATTATGGGGTTGTCAGACAGATGATTTTATGTACGGAGAGGATGATCCAGAATTGGTTTATACCCATTTGGAAATGGAATTTACAGATATGACGATGGGTTTCTCGCGTTCGTTAAAATTGGGTTCTGATGAAGATGATTTTTGCGGTTATACCGAAGAATTGCCGGTAGAGTCGAATCTCCTGAGGAACAATAGACGGATGAGAGGGGTGATCTATCAATTTGATGATGAGGGTTTGTTATATCATAAGACGGTGCCGTTTGATGTGGCTTTTATTTATGGAGAATCCCTGAATCTGGATGTTTCTTTGCGTACAGGTACAAATATGTCTGTTTATCTTTTTGTAGCTAAAGATGATCAAAGTTTGCCTGTGTTAAAGCGGGAAGATGACTGGAAACGATTGAGTTATGACTATCCGGATGTTCATTATACGGATATTATGCCTTTTTATGACGGACAGAGAGGAATCGATGTGGAGCATAAAGATAAGCATACGTTGCAACGCTTTAAATTAAGACGCTTGTGTAATAAGTTGATTTTTGATTTTAATGTGATTGAAACTTCGGGCTTTGTGGCTGAGGAGATCTGTATAATCAATGTGCCGAAGCGCTTACATTATGATCCTGATAAACAAGTGACAAATGTCGATTATCAGGATCTGAGTTTTCCGCTGGAGACGCAGAATGGTTTGATAGCTGTGTTTTTGCCTGAAAACATGGGAGGTACGGTATCCGATATATTACTTGCAGAGGAAAAAAATAGTCAGAATGCACCTAAACATGCAACTTACATTGAGTTAAAAGGAAGATATCAGAATAAACGTGTGGTGTTTCGGGTTTATCCGGGCTCAAATGGAACATCAGATTTTAATCTGGTAAGGAATCACTGGTATCGTTTAGGGATGACTATCCGGGATGTGTTTCCGGATGATCCGCGTGTGGAGACCGTAGGGGATAATGAGTTTGTTATTCATCTGGTTGACGGAAATGAAGATTTGTGGAAAAAGATAAAAAATGTTCGTTTAAATAATTCAGTCTGGCTGCCGAATGTGATTCTTAACAACTGGTCTCTGCATTTGAATTATACATCCACTCCGGGTAGTTTCCTTCATTATGTTGAGTTTTATGATGCTCAGCATAAGCTTCTTTTCGGAGGAGAGGTTGGATATACCTTTCAAAGTCATAATTCGATGTTCTTTAGTCGGGAAATGGAAGCGCAGGGAAATGGTTCTTCGAAAGATCCATATCTGTTGTTTAACCTGCAACAGCTGAAAAATATGCATTCGTTTTATATGGAGATTTATGAAGGTCGGAACTATAAACAAATGAACGATTTGTATCTCGAAAACCTGAATTACTGGCAGCCATTGGGTGATAACCAAAAACCATTTAAAGGGGTTTATGATGGGAATGGCTATGAGATTCATAACATGCATTTGAATTCGGAATGGGATAAGGAATATTATTTTGCGGGATTTTTCGGATTTACCTATAATTGTACGCTTAAGAATATACATATCAGAAGAAGCTCAATTAAATGTAAGTCTGACTGGATGGGTGGTATTGTTGCTTATGGGCGGAATACACGTATAGAGGAGTGTTCGGTTGATGTGCATATCGAACAGCATAAACCTGCTGTAGCGGGCGGAATAGCTGGAGAACTTGAAAATTCGTTTATTGAGAATTGTTATAATAGGAACAGGGCTGGTTATACA
>JBOFCW010000173.1:0-9110 GCA_051646395.1 Bacteroidales bacterium | reverse complement strand
TTGCTGATACGGATATCGCGATCGTTCATATCGAATCGGTACACTCCGCTGACAAGTAATCCCGATGGATCTTTGATTTGAGAAAGGGAACTTTGGGTGACATATAATTTTCCGTTGTGAATGCGGATTCCGTTGGGGTGCTCCATACCGGTTGCTACCTCGGTTGTTTCAACAAGTTGATTATCGCGGAATTTCAGTCGCAAGACACGTCCCTTATTGAGGGCTTTCTCATTTCCGCTCCATCCCTGATTATCGCATACGAAAAGATCGCCTTCGTCATTGAACGCGATACCCATCGGAGCTGCCCATCCTGTTTCTTCCAATACAGGTATCTCCACCCATTTATTGATCTCTCCCGAAGGTGTGATCCGGATCAGACAGGCCGGTTTTGTAATATCCGCAAAATTCGGACAAGCCACGATCAGATCTCCGTTGGGAGCAATTGCCATGCCATCCGGTGTCGGACAGAAATCAGGCAACTCCGTAAAAAGCTCACTTGGTATCAGACCGGCCTCTTGGGAGACCTGCATCTGCTTATTTTTATTTTCTGTTTTACAAGCCGACAAGCCGACCAACAGCACAAGGAATGAGTAAACGCTCTTCTTCATTTGTATTTAAATTTAATTTTATCATCGGAAAGAAAGGCCGGCATCCGGGTACTTTTATTTATGAGAATAAAGAACTATTTTTTTCGAATCAACAATGATAAATATTCGGTCAAATAGTATAAAAAATGGCGCACGACCCCATTGCAACCCATTTTGATAAAATTTTATATACTGCACACCTTCACTCAGTTCCGTTTAACAATGGTTCCTGAAAACTCCGGTTCACCTCTTCTTTTCAATGATAACATAAAAAAAACGATTTCATTTTTAAGTGAAGTGTTATAACTTTACACCTATAATTTAGATGAATTCATACCATGAAGTGCTATCTCATTTTGCTTCTTTTCCTCGTGCACATGTTCCCTGTTTCTTCTGATCCGGTATCAGAAAAAACATTCTATTTCAGAAATTACACCAATAAAAACGGATTATCTCACAACACGGTTTATTGCTCCCTTCAGGATCGACGGGGGTTTCTCTGGTTCGGTACGGAAAGTGGACTAAATCGTTTCGACGGCCATGCCTTCACCCGCTATCACAATGACAGCGATCAACCCAAAGAACACAATCTCCCATCCGATCATATCCTGAATCTGATGGAAGACTCGTCCGGAATGATCTGGATATTCACAGCAGAGGGTACTTGTTATTATGATTATCAGACTGACTCAATTCATGCGTTTCTCTCGGAAGAAGCCCATAAAGTGGAATATTTCGGACAAGCTTATGAAGACAAAAAAAATAATATCTGGTTTCGCGAAAACAACCGGATTTTAAAATACAATCGGACAACGGGACAAAAACAACTTTACGATGCCATGGAGTATGGCTTCCGTTCTGTTACCATGACCATGCGAGAAGAGGGCATTCCTGTTTTTGCCGATATCATCGCTCTTTATGAATACAATCCGGTGAGCGATTCCTTTACGCGTACACAGGTAATTTCGGAAGAAGAACTTCGTATCCATAAACACATACAGGTCATTCACCATGTACCAGATGGAGGATACCTGATCGGGACAGACAAAGGTTTGAAAATTTATTATACCGGTAATCACACCATTGAAACGATTATTCCCGACATTCATGTCCGCAATATCATGCCTTATTCGAATAATCTCTTTTTTATTGCATCTGAATCGGGTATTTACCTGTACAACTTACTGGATAAAAGTTGTGTGAATATCCGCAAATCACTTACCAACGAATATTCTCTGGCAGATAATGCGACTTACTCTCTTACGAAAGATAATGAAGGGGGCGTCTGGATCGGATCTTTCTTCGGCGGAATCAGCTATCTGCCGGCAACCTATACTCCGTTCAACTATTACATCGGAGGGAAAACGCACGAAGGTATGCTGGGCAATACGATCCGTGAAATCTGCCCTGATAAATACGGGAATCTTTGGCTGGGCACGGAAGATAACGGAATAAACTGCTTTGCACCCCATACAAACCGAATGGTCAACTATTCGGTACACAACAAAGAAAACAAACTCTCCGCATCAAATATTCACGGACTGATGGCAGACGGAGATACGCTATGGGTCGGCACATTCAACAAAGGGATCGACTTGTTACATATCCCTACCGGAAAGATCAGAAAAACATTGAATCAGGCAAATACGAACAACGGCCTGATATCGGATTTTGTTCTTTGTTTTCATAAGATGAAAACGGGAGAAATCCTGATCGGTACATCCATGGGAGTCGTGGCCTATAATCCGGCGTCTGATCGGTTTTCGGCCTGGTCTGATATGCAAAGTATGGTCCGTCAGATTTATGAAGACAAAGCGGGTACAATCTGGATCGCTTCTATGTACGGGGTATTCAGATATATTCCGGATACGGGTAGCGATCTTGCGAAAACACGGCATTACGAAGCATCTGGGGAAGCACCTGACAAAGGTCCTGTTTCGAACAATATTACATCTATCTTTCAGGATACGAAAGGCCGAATCTGGATTACGACCATCGGGGGAATCAGTTTGTTCGATGAACAAAAGGAAACATTCACCCATTTTACCACTCAAAACGGACTTCCGTCAAACCTGCTGTTTCGCATAGAGGAGGATTGCGACCACCTGTTCTGGATCTCTACGGCAAACGGGCTCGTGCACTTCAATCCGAATGACTATACGATACAGACATTCAACAACAAAGACGTTTTACACGAAAAACAATTCAATTACAGCTCATCCTATAAAGACAAAAACGGATTGATTTATATGGGAACCATCAACGGGATGCTTTCTTTCAATCCCTGTGAGTTTAAAACGGATACTTTCATGCCCTCTTTATTCATCACAAAAATCCATATTCCTAAAAACAGACATGATAAAACCCACTCACGGGTAATGACAGACGCTTCCGAAAAACTGGAGCTATCGCACAACATGTTTCCGCTGACGCTCTCCTATATCGCTCTGAGTTATACGGCTCCGGGAGAGATCCGATATGCCTATAAACTTGACGGAGTGGATAAGGAATGGATCAGTATGAACAATAACAAGGAGGTTACATTTGCATCTTTGCTACCGGGTAAATATTTGTTCCGGGTAAGATCGACAAATAGTAGCGGAGAATGGCAAGAGAATGAAAAAACTTTACAGATACTGGTCAAACCACCATTCTGGGCTACCAACATGGCTTACGCCATTTACCTGATTCTGTTCGGAGGCAGCATCTTTTGGCTCTACAGGTATAAAAGGGGAAAACTGGAAAGATCGCACTTCCGTAAACAAAAACTATTTGAAATTGAAAAGGAAAAAGAGCTTTATAATGAGAAAATGCGTTTTTTTACCTTCATCACGCATGAGATACGGACTCCGCTAACCCTGATTAACGCTCCGCTTGAGATGATTCTGAAGTCACGCGAAGAGATCAGTTCGGGGTTATTAAAGCATCTGACCAGTATCGAACGGAATACGCAACGGCTATTACAACTCAGCAACCAGTTGCTTGATTTTCAGAAGACAGAGAATCAGGGCTTCAGGCTACACCTGACGAAAACAGACATCTGTTCTTGGTCGAACTCTTTGATTCAATCATTTCTCCCAGAATTTGAACAGGAAAATAAGACGCTTTCTGTCTCCTATGTTACCGATACGCTTTATGCGTTTGTCGACCGTGAAGCCTATGCCAAGATATTCACCAATCTGCTTTCGAACGCATTAAAATACTCCGAAAAGTGTGTTTTCGTGAATATTGCCTATGCTGCCGACCAGTCCGGGACGATTCTCCTTGAGGTTTCCAATGACGGGCTGCTAATCCCCGAGAATGAGAAGGATGCCATTTTTGAACCCTTTTACCGGATAAAAGAAACATCTACTGTATCCGGAAGTGGTATTGGCCTATCGCTTGCCCGCTCACTAGCCGAAACACATGGCGGTTTACTGACATATCAACCAACCTCAGATGGGCTGAACCGCTTTGTATTTGCACTTCCGGCCGGTATGGAAACAAGTGCGTCCGGTTTGGATAAAGAGGATACGGAAAATATGGAAGTACACCCCCCTTCTGAAAATCGAATCACGATCCTGCTGGTAGAAGATCAGCCTGAAATGCGTGAATTCATTCGCAATGAGCTGGAAGAGGATTACCTGATTCTGGAAGCTGAAAACGGACAGAAGGCCATCGGCATTTTAAACACGAACCAGATCAACCTGATCATAAGTGATGTGATTATGCCTGTAATGGATGGATTCGATTTATGCAATGAAGTTAAAAACAACGTTCAATACAGTCATATCCCTTTCATTCTGCTCACAGCCCTCAATGACAACCAATCCCGGCTTACCGGATTGAACAACGGTGCAGATGCTTATCTCGAAAAACCTTTTTCAGTAAGCATTCTCAAAGCGCAGATAGAAAACCTGCTGAATAACCGGAAACTGACCTATAAGTCATTTTCCGAAAAGCCATATGTTCCGGTCAGCACACTTGCGTTATCACCGATGGACGATATTTTTCTTCAAAAAATCAATCTGTTTATCAACGATAATCTTCACAAAAGCGAATTAAGCGTAGATATGATCGCTTCGGAAATGGGAATGAGCAACTCAAGCCTTTACCGTAAAATAAAAGGGATCTCCTCGCTCTCTCCTGTTGATTTCGTACGTATCGCCCGCCTAAAGAAAGCAGTCCGGCTGTTTCAGCAAGGAGAAAAAAGAATCAACGAAGTCGCATTTCAGGTAGGATTCTCTTCTCCGGCTTATTTTTCGAATTGTTTTTTAAAACAATACGGATATTCTCCTTCTGAATTTATCCGGAAACTCCATTCGAAAGAAACAAGTCCGGAGGAATTTTCAGCCTAAGGAAAAACCCGTTTATGACAAAGGCGTTCCGGAAAACCGGAACGCCTTTGTTTTTATCTGTCAAAAGGAAAATCAATCCTCGCTGTTTCCTGCGAATTCCATCAGGTAAGCCTTAATGAAATTATCGATATTCCCGTCCATTACCGAGTTGACATTTGATGTCTGGTAATCCGTACGGTGGTCTTTCACACGGCGGTCGTCGAAAACGTAGCTTCGGATCTGCGATCCCCACTCGATTTTCTTCTTACCGGCCTCGATCTCTTTCTGTGCGGCACGGCGTTTTTCCAACTCCATTTCGTACAATTGAGAGCGAAGCAAACGCATTGCATTGTCCTTATTATCGAACTGAGAACGGCTTTCTGTATTTTCAATCACGATACCAGTTGGCGCGTGACGCAAACGAACCCCCGTCTCAACCTTATTTACGTTCTGACCTCCTGCCCCTGACGAACGGAATGTTTCCCAGGTAATGTCGGCCGGATTGATGTCGATTTCGATCGAGTCGTCCACCAATGGAATAACGAATACCGAAACGAATGAAGTCATGCGTTTACCCTGCGCGTTGAAAGGAGAGACACGTACCAGACGATGTACTCCATTCTCACTCTTCAGATAACCATAAGCATAATCTCCTTCGATCTGCATCGTTACGGTCTTGATACCGGCCTCATCCCCTTCCTGCAGGTTGGTGATGGTCACTTTGTATCCGTGCTGCTCTGCGTAACGCATATACATACGCATCAACATCGAAGCCCAGTCATTACTTTCGGTACCACCCGCTCCGGCATTGATTTTCAATACCGCGCTCATGTGATCCTCTTCCAGACGAAGCATATTCTTCAACTCGATATTTTCGAGCAGTTCGATCACTTTCGCATAAGCTTCATCTACTTCCTCTTCTGTCACCAGTTCTTCTTTGACAAAGTCAAAAGCCAGCGCCAGCTCTTCGGTTGCAGCATGTACCTCAGTGTAAAGTTCGACCCATTTTTTCAGGTCTTTGATTTTTTTCATCTGCGCTTCCGCAGTCTTGTTATCGTCCCAAAAGCCCGGAGCATGGGTACGAAGTTCCTCTTCCTCGATTTGAATTAATTTCGAATCGATGTCAAAGATACCTCCTCAACGCATCCTCGCGTTCCTGAACTCCTTTTAATTGCTCAGCCGTAATCATAGAATATAAATTGATAATTATAGAATGACAGTGTCCCTGAATACCTATTGAAGGCATTCAGGGACAGCTGTTTAATTGTTTCCGATTTAAATATACATCGCTTCGATCTGCTCAGCATAGCGCTGATTGATGATAACACGACGCAATTTAAGCGTATTTGTCAGTTCACCCGTTTCCATTGAAAAAGGAGCGGGAAGCAACGTAAATTTCTTAATTTGTTCGAAAGACGCGAAATTCTGCTGCATATCTTTCAGGCGTGCCGTAAACATTTCCTGAATATTCTGATTACGAAGCAGATCTTCCAGATTTTTGTATGCGATCTGTTTTTGAGCAGCATACTCTTTCAGTGCTTCATAAGCCGGAATGATCAGGGCAGTCACATATTTACGCTGATCACCGATCACGGCGATTTGCTCTACAAAACGGTCTTCTCCGATTCTGGTTTCAAGAGCCTGTGGCGCGATATATTTACCGTTTACGGTTTTGAAAAGGTCTTTGATGCGTTCGGTCATCATCACGCTTCCTCCCGGAGTCATCGCTCCTGCATCACCTGTACGGAACCAGCCGTCTTCGGTAAATACCTTTGCAGTTTCTTCCGGTTTATTATAATAACCTTTCATCACACTACGTCCTCTCACAAGGATTTCGTTTTCGGCGCCAATCTTCACTTCAACTCCCGGAATACAAGTTCCCATCGTATTGAAATCGAATCCGGTTTCTTCGAAACAACAAACCGTTGCTGTTGTTTCTGTCAGGCCATATCCATAATAGATCTTAATTCCGATCGAGTGTAAGAACTCATTGATATTCTGAGAAAGGGCAGCACCTGCACACGGAAAGAAATGAGCGTTAGTAAGACCCGCCACTTTTTTGATTTTCGAGAAAACCAGCTTATCGTAGAATTTATACTGAAGCTCGAGCCACAGGGGTGCCTTTTTCCCTTTCACGCGATACGCAAGGTTGTAACGTTTACCCACTTCGAAAGCGCGATTCATCAACACTTTCAGCGCTCCTTTCGAACGCGCTTTTTTATCCATGATCGCGGTATAAACCTTTTCCCAGAAACGTGGTACAGCACACATGATTGTCGGTTCCGTTTCTTTCAGCATATCCTGTACTTCAACCGGGCGCAAGTTGATTTCTACCCGAACATTCATCGACAAGCAGAAATAGGTCCATGCCCGTTCGAAGATATGTGCCATCGGCAAGAAACACATCGAACTGTCTTTCTCCGAAATATCCAGGCGATCAAGGTGTGCTTTGATCGTAAACAGGAAGTTTCCATGATCCAACATTACCCCTTTCGGCTCGCCGGTAGTACCCGACGTATAAATCAGATTGGCCAGGTCTTCCTCTTTTGCAGCCTCGATACGGCTTTCAACCAGCGACAACAGGTCATCTGATTCACCAAGCTTCAGGAAATCTGCAAAACGAAGCGTCGTTTCATCCCCGTCGAACAATTTCACCGCCGGATCAAAGACAACCAGTTTTTTTACAGAAGGACAATTTTTCAGTGCATGATAAGCATTCTCATATTGGAATTGCTCACCGGCAAAAATGATTTTCGATTGAGAGTCATTCAGAATATATTCGACCTGAGAAACGGTGCTGGTAGCATATAGCGGAACCACAACACCCCGATTGGCGTACATTCCGAAATCCACCATCAAACCTTCCGGTTTATTTTGGGTAAAAGTAGCCACACAATCGTGCTCTTTGATACCCAAAGAAGCCATCGCTTTAGCTACTGTTATTACCTTTTTAGAGAACTCAGACCAGGTAGTCGGGATCCAGCTTTTGGTTGCATCGTCACGATGACGGAATGCGATCTTTTCGCCAGCCGCCGCAGCCTGAGCAAAAACTAATTTAGATAGATGAGTAATAATCATATATTAAATACTATGTTCACCGGAAGTTTTTGTCCGGTATAGATTCATCTTTTTTCTTTCGCAGCCGCCTATTCATCGTATTGACAGCTACACTGCGCTCCGAAAAAACGGTACAAATTTGCGTCAAAAATCTCGTATTCACCTATTTTTTGCGCATTTTTTATCGAAGTGCGCACCCTTTTTGCAGCAATTTAACAAGTAAATCACTACTTACCAGCTTTTTATCGCAAATGGGGCTGTTTTGTTTCTACGTGCAACGTATTCTCCTTTCAGTATCAATCCCTAAAAAAACCGTCTATCTTTACCAAAAAAAGATATTCTTCTGACTTTCAGCGTTCGTTATAGAATCGCCATAACTCACCTAAAGTTGAGATACCCAATAAAATGTATATAAATGGCGCATCTGACTTTAATAAAAAATAAAATATATACAGATGAAAGTAAAACTCAATCCTCATGACGTCGATCTGGCCTATTATCAGGCTGTCGATTTGCTTAAAGTTTTGATTCGTGTTGCTTCATATAGCCGTGAAGAACATGACAGGATCGCACTTCTGGAAAAATGGCTTGCGGATCATCAGATCAAAACGGAACGCATCCAGAACAACCTGTTGCTTTTACCCCCGAATTTCGATCCGGCCAAACCCAACATACTTCTTAATTCCCACATCGATACGGTTCGCCCGGTAAGCAGCTGGACCCGCGATCCTTTTTCGCCGGATGAAGAGGAAGACCGAATCTACGGATTAGGTAGCAATGATGCCGGTGCTTCTCTCGTATCCCTTCTGCTGGCCTGGATGCTTCTACTCGATACCGAACAAAGCTATAACCTGATCTTTGCGGTTTCTGCCGAAGAAGAAGTTTCCGGAAAAAACGGGATGGAATTACTCATCCACTCACTACCGCCGATAAGCTTTGCTATCGTAGGGGAACCGACAGGGATGAATCCTGCGATTGCAGAGAAAGGGTTGATGGTCATCGACGGCACCGTCGAAGGCAAGTCAGGCCATGCGGCCCGCAATGAAGGAGTGAATGCCATTTACCGGGCACTCCCTGTTATGGAAAGGTTCCGCGATTTTTCGTTCGATAAAGTATCGCCGCTCTTAGGTGCGGTAAAAGTGAGTCTGAC
>JBOFCW010000170.1:0-2394 GCA_051646395.1 Bacteroidales bacterium | reverse complement strand
ACCGGAACAACGATACACACTCCGGGACGGCTCAACTCCGCGGCAGGTGCCAATGCCGTGCTATTCTTTCCCGGATCCTTCATCACACCACTCACTTCGAATTCGCCGAAATCGAATTTCAATGATTCTCCTACGGCATTTTTATCCCCGAAAATTTCAATTGCCGCCGATTCGGATACCACACATTTCGTAACCTCGCCTTCATTGAAAGCCGACCCGTTAATAAACTCCACCCCAAAAATGGAGAAATATCCCGGATCGACATCAAAAGAAACAATGCCGTAACTTTCGTTCTGATAATTCACACTGCGACCGGCCCACGCCACGCGTGAAAATTTTTTCACCTCAGGGTGTTCCTCCGCCAACCGGGGAGCGATAGCGGGAGGCGCTCCTCCGAAAGGAGAACGGCCTTCATGATAGCCCGAAACGGTAATGATATTTTCAGCTTCGGGATAATGCCGGTCAATCCGGTATTCATAACGAATCCATAACAGGATCAACAGGCAACAGGCCAGTCCTGGTATCAACCCCAGCATATTGAGTAAATAAAGTTGTTTGTTCCGTATCAGCGTTCGATAAAAAAGATGGAATGGATTCATAGGTTCTTTACATTAAATTTCGGATTTCGGCAACGATACGTCCGTCAAACAGATTAATCACACGATGCGCATAAGATGCATCCCTCTGGCTATGGGTTACCATGACGATCGTAGCCCCCTCTTTATTGAGTTCCGTAAGCAAGTTCATCACCTCCAGACCATTTTTCGAATCCAGATTTCCGGTAGGCTCATCTGCAAGAATGAGCTTAGGGTATGCAACGACAGCCCGGGCAATAGCTACACGCTGCTGCTGTCCCCCCGAAAGCTGATTCGGGAAATGAGCCGCCCGGTGATTGATCGCCATCCTTTTCATCACTTGCAACACGCGGTCTTTGCGCAACGAGCCTTTCATCTTCAGATAAGTCAGTGGTAACTCCACATTTTCGGCAACATTCAATTCATCGATCAGATTGAAGCTCTGAAAAACGAATCCGATATTTCCTTTTCGCACCTCCGTTCGGTTTTTCTCTTTCAAAGAACCTACCTCCGCGTTATCGAAAAAATAATTTCCTTCTGTCGGATTATCGAGCATCCCTAAAATATTGAGTAAAGTAGATTTACCACAACCGGATGGCCCCATAATTGCGACAAATTCGCCTTGTTTTACTTCCAGCGTAACCCCATCGAGCGCAACTGTCTCAATCTCTTCGGTTCGAAACACCTTGCTCAGATTTTCAATTTTCAGCATGATATGATCCTTTTATTTTATGATTAATTTTTCATTATCTCCATACGTATCATAACCGGATACGATCACTTGTTCTCCCGGCTCAAGCCCGTTCACCACCTCGTATTGCCGTGGATTCTGCCTGCCGATGCGGATACTGCGCCGCAAAGCTGTTGTGCCATCGGAACTGAGCACATAAATCCATTTACCACCGGTTGCCTGATAAAACGAACCTCTTGGAATCAAAATACCCTGTTTCGATTCGCCCAATTGCAGGTTGATATAATAAGTTTGTCCTGTTCGTATATTTTCGGGACGTTCACCAACAAAACGCATGTCAACACGAAACTGACCGTTTCTTACTTCAGGATAGATCTTTGATACCAGGACTTCGAAAAGCGAGTTTTGACGCTCAAAAGTTCCCTTTAACCCGTTACTGACCCGATCGATATAATGCTCGTCGATCATCGTTTCGATCTTAATATCGGAAAGCACATTAATCTGCCCGATGCACTGACCGGCATTGACAGACTGGCCGATTTCCGCCTCCAGCAAACCCAGTTGCCCGTCATAGGGAGCCCGGATATTCAGATTTTCAATCCGTTCTCGCACCATCTTCAGGTTCAGACGCATATTATCCAGACTTTCCTGCATCTGATTAACCTGAACTGATCGGTAAATAGAATCCTGTTTCTGTCTTTCGATAATCAGATTCATCTTACCACGTGCATATTCGTAGTCCTCTTCAGCCTGCAAAAATACTTCACGGGCAATAAGACGCTCGCGAAACAAGACTTCGTTTTGTTCAAAAGCTCTTTTCTTTCTGGCCGCCTCCAACAACGCTGCCAACCGTTCCTGACGCAGACTCAGACGCTCCTGCTCCATCGTCACCTGGGTATTACGCAAAAAGTTCTGCTTCTCAGCCAGCTGGGCTTCGCTATCGAGAATAGTCAGGCTGAGACCGGGATTTTTCAACCGAACGATTACATCCCCTTTTTTCACGAATGCTCCTTCCTCTATCAGTTTTTGATCGATAATCCCGCTTTCGACGGCACTGACCTGTACCAGACTACCCGGCAATACCTGACCTGTCACCCGGATATAATCGTTGAAAACATTTCTTTCTAC
>JBOFCW010000169.1:0-14508 GCA_051646395.1 Bacteroidales bacterium | reverse complement strand
AGTTTATTCACAGGAGAAAAACATTAATAGTCATTAAACTATTAATCAATAGCTTAAACGATTCATTCATCGCCTGAGGGCACTTCTAAAACAAAAAAAAGAAATAGTAACACGAATGTCACCATTGCTTTCTGGATTTAAAAAGCTTTTTTACTTTTCATTGTTCAACAACTCGTTAAGCCTTTTCGGATCAAGATTCTTTGCAATTATCACGCCCTCTTCATTGAGGAGATAATTCCCAAAGCCCTCTTTCAGGCAAAATGCCTGAAAAATTTCAGAGGAACTCCCATTCCGATCATGGTACTGGGTACTTTTATCCAGTTTTTCTAATCGTACGGTCTCTTCAAAAATGACCGCACTCGGATCGAATCCGATAGAAACTAACCGAATATCGGCGGACTGTTTCTGTATCTGAGCTGCAAGCAAAGCATTTGAAGCTCTCGAAGCAGCATCATAAGCTGCCCAGAAACTAATCAGAACTTTTTTTCCTTTGAATGAATCTGAAGAAAGATCATTCATCACAAACGAGGGTGCTTTATAACCCTCGATAAGTCCTTCACCGGGTATTGCATTTTTTTCAATGAAAGATGTGAAATGAAATGCAATGAATAGTACCGCAACCATGGACAGTAGTTTGTTCATATTGTCGGTTTACGGTTCGCACTAATCATTTATCTATTTTCAACAAACAAATGACCCGCTGATTTTCAGCAGTTAACATCCTGACCACTTTAAAAAAAGCCAAGGCTGTCCGTATAAAAACGTGGCGAAATTAACGTGATTTTTTGGATAATCCAAATTCGGCCCCTTTCCCCACTTCAGAGTACTCTAACTAAACGTTCTGAATTCTCAGACATTACAAGGTCAAAAACAAAGCCACTTTGTTTTTTGTTCAAAAATAGATATCGGTTTAAAAACATTTCGACGAATCGGAATTAAAGCAGAGGCACAAACCTTTTTAAAAAACTATATTACAGACAATTACCAAGCAATCAAAAAGCGTTACTTTTAACTTTCACACCCGAAAAGCCACAAAATCGGATATTATTTATAAGTTTGCACAACCATAATTCACCTTCAGATGGGAGAACAGACAGAAATTATTCTTATCAATATTTCCGGAGCAGACAAGCCCGGATTAACCTCAGCTCTGACCGAAATACTGGCATCCTATAATGCGATTATATTGGATATCGGTCAGGCAGATATTCATCATAATCTTTCTTTGGGCATTCTTTTCCGTACCACAGAAGCTAATGCCGGCGATATTATGAAAGAGTTGTTGTTTAAAGCATACGAACTCGATGTTCATATCCGTTTTACTCCAGTTACGGTTGATGAATACAATGATTGGGTTACCCGTCAGGGAAAAAACAGGTTTATCATTACGATGCTCGGACGCAGGCTTACTGCGCGTCAAATAGCCGAAGTGACCAAAATCATTGCTGAACAAAAATTAAATATCGATGCTATCCAACGCCTGACGGGACGCCCTCCTCTGGAAGACGAAACCGAAAAAACCAAATCATGCGTTGAGCTTTCAGTGCGGGGAACACCCATAGATACAGAAAAAATGCAGTCGGAATTCATGAAGTTATCAACCGACTTAGGATTCGACATCTCCTTTCAAGAAGACAATATGTATCGCCGTAGCCGCCGATTGATTTGTTTCGACATGGATTCGACATTAATCCAGACCGAAGTGATCGACGAATTAGCAGAAAGAGCCGGTGTCGGGGAAAAAGTTAAAGCAATTACAGAATCTGCTATGCGTGGAGAAATAGATTTTTCCGAAAGTTTTCGTGAACGTGTTGCTTTACTCGAAGGTCTTGATATTTCTGTGATGGATGACATTGCACACCATTTACCCTACACGGAGGGACTCGAGCGCATGATGCGCGTATTGAAAAAAATGGGATTCAAAACAGCTATCCTTTCAGGAGGATTCACTTATTTCGGCAATTATCTCAAAGAAAAACTCGGTTTTGATTACGTCTATGCTAATGAATTGGAGATAGACGATCAGGGCAAACTTACAGGTCGTCATGTCGGTGAGATTGTAGATGGCAAAAGGAAAGCAGAGCTTCTAAAACTATTGGCACAAGTTGAAAATGTTGATATCCAACAAACTGTAGCCGTAGGAGATGGTGCTAACGATTTACCAATGCTGGCTACGGCTGGTTTAGGAATTGCATTCCATGCTAAACCAAAAGTCAAGGAAACAGCAGGACAATCCATTTCAACTATCGGATTGGAAGGCGTACTCTATTTCTTAGGTTTCAAGGATTCTTATCTCAACATAAAATAGCATTAATAAAAAAAGCATTCCCATCCCGGAATGCTTTTTTTATTAATATCATCAGAATTCAAAATCTGCACAAGATCGGCTTAAGCGATACTTTCCGATAAACTGAGCAACCTCCACGTGTTTAGGATCATCACGATATTTTGCCAGTCCATCCCAATCTGCATGTGTAGAAATCAACGCAATATCATATTCCTCCTTCGGATTTGCATTGATTCCCACCTCAATACTTAATATAGCCGGGATAACATCTTTCAAAGCTTCAAGCTTCTGTTTGATTTCTACCATAATAGCCATCTTTTCTTCAGGCGAATTCATCTCCTGAAGTTTAAATAATAAAACGTGTTTAATCATTTCTGTAGCTTAATTATTATATTTGTAAGTTGAAACGTCATCAGTTATCTTCCAAAGATGACTGTGACAAATTTAAACAAATATTTTTTCATATCTATTTACAATTATGTTGATTATTGGCATAGCCGGAGGAACAGGATCTGGCAAGACAACTGTTGTCCGCAAAATCATCCAGAGCCTGCCGGCAAACGAAGTTGCCGTACTTCCTCAGGATTCTTATTATCGTGACAGTAGTCATCTTCCTTTGGAAGAGCGCTTACAACTGAATTTTGATGAACCGGCAGCATTCGAATGGGAATTACTGGCAGATCATCTGAGTGCTTTGAAAGAGGGTACATCTATCCAGCAACCCATTTACTCTTATCTTACCTGCACACGATCAGAAGAAACGATTCTGGTACAACCCCGTGACGTAGTAATTGTTGAGGGAATTCTTGCTCTGACTGATGAAAAACTCCGCGACATGATGGATATCAAAGTATTTGTAGACGCAGATGGAGATGATCGCCTGATTCGTGTTATCAGCAGAGACTGTGTCGAACGAGGAAGAACAGTAGAAATGGTGATCGATCGTTATGAAAAAGTACTCAAACCGATGCATAACCAACACATAGAACCCACAAAACGATATGCTGACTTAATTGTTCCACAAGGTGGAAACAATCAGGTTGCAATTGATATTCTTACCAATTATATTGCCGGCAAACTGAATTTGAACGGTTATTGATTTTATAGAGCTAACACTTAATGGCTCTCTCAAAACAGATAGCGAACCTATCCTTTGTTGTGAGAGAGTCTTTATTTTTTCATCAAATATCAGATTGTTGATAAACTCCGTAGACATAAATAAACAATATAATTTCCTAATTAAAACAGAGGATAAAAATGAGAAAATTCATACACATTATATTCCTGATTATGTTGTTTGGCAGTTCATGCAAAAACAAACATCCCCAACAGGAGATGCCGGATTCGAAAATCCGAACATGGAGTGAAATACGTGAAAGCGGAGAATTACATATTCTGACATTATATAGTTCCACGTCTTACTTCATTTATAAAGGAGAAGAAATGGGATATGAATATGAATTAGCTCGTAGTTTTGCTCATTCCCAGAAATTAAAGCCTGTAGTCAAAGTAGCAACCAATATCCACCAACTCACCGAGATGTTGAAACAAGGAGAAGGCGATCTGATCGCTTTTCCTATCCCACATTCACTGGATGCTATTGAAGAAGGTGTCACCCACTGCGGAAATGAAAATATCACTTCTCAGGTCCTCATACAACGAATTGAGAAAAAGAAATCAATTCTGAAGGATGTAACAGAACTAATCGGCAAAGAAATCTACGTAGAAGGAGATACAAAATACGAAATAAGACTTCGTAATCTGAATGAGGAACTTGGTGGAGGTATCCGGATCCATCCCATTCGTAAAGATTCATTAACCTCTGAAGATCTCATCCGAATGGTTGCCGAAGGTAGTATTGACTATACACTTGCCGACGATAATGTGGCCAGGGTCAACAAAACATTTCATCAAAACATCGATATAAAACTTCAGGTTAGCTTTCCTCAACGTTCTTCCTGGATTGTCAGTGCAGAAGCTGACTCTCTGCCTTTGATTATCAATCAATGGATGAGTAATGAACGAAAAACACCCGAATACGCATCACTTTCAAAACGATATTTTGAGAAAAGTAAATATCTGGACACACCTCTTGTTTACCTCTTAAAAGACGGGCGCCTATCCGTCTATGATGATTTTTACAGACGGTATGCCAAATCACTTGGGTGGGATTGGCGCTTATTAGCCGCACTCTCGTATGAAGAGTCTCGCTTCGACCCCACGGCTACATCCTGGGCCGGAGCAAGGGGATTGATGCAGCTAATGCCTTCAACTGGACGAAATTTCGGCCTTACGGATGAAATATTCACAGATCCGGAAGCAAATATTGCTGCAGGTGTTCGGTATATCGCCTCCCTGCAAAAAGGACTTTCCAAAATAGCCGATTCCGATGAAAAAATCAATTTTGTGCTTGGATCCTTCCATGCCGGACTGGGACACATATACGACGCAATGGAGCTGGCTCGTAAATACGGCTATGACCCATACAAGTGGGAAAAGAATGTTGCTGTTTGCCTTCAACTAAAAAGCAATCCTGAATACTTCAACGATTCTGTAGTCAAGTGTGGATATTTTCCAGGTAATACGACCACCGATCATGTTCATGAAATCAAAAGCCGGTTTGAAGATTTCCAGCGTCGAATAAAGAAATAAAACAATTCATTTTCCTAAAGTGTTATGTTTTTGTCAAAATGATTAAAATGACAATATAAATAACACGCTATGAAAAAAATCACAACCTTCACTTTTACTGGTTTATTGATTGCTGGAAGCATGATTTCCTGTAAGAATAAAACCCCTAAACAAGAAAACGTCGTCGAAGCGGAAATTAAAAAAGAAATCACAACACCTGCCCCGGTCAATCCTCACCTGGCTCCCGGAGATTATGCCATGCCTAACTATAATCCGGCACTCACGAATACATTTTCGAATAGTGTCGTAACAGAAGATTATCAGGTTTATTCGGGTATTCTTCAGGAAGTTCTTCCAGCGATGCTTTCAGGAATGGCACTGAATTCAACAACTGAAAATTACTGCTGGGTAGCAGGAGCTAATGAAATATATTATGTATCTACCGCTGATGCACGTTTCTTACCCATGGCCCGAATTTCTCTATCTGGCAAAGATGATGAAGAACGTCAACAAAATGCTCTGCGACTCTTCTCTGAAAAAAATTATCTCACGGGAGATAGCCTGAAGGGAGCAGCAAGCATTGCTTTTGGAAGTATGGCAGACCAACCCATGCCTACAAACAAATTCTCATTAGTTGACAAATCAAATACGCTTTATACGATTTATAAAGGGAAGCTGATTGCTGTTGCCTTAATGGATCAGGCAAATCCGGCCAAAGGAATCGAAATAAAAAAACAACTCGATTTAAAAAATATCATTCCAAAAGATGATGCACCGTTAGGACTGCAAATGTTATATGACGGAAACCTCATTCTTAATAGTAAACAAGGGCATTTTTGTATTGTCAATCGTGACAGTCTTACACTAAAAAACCAGTTACAGATTATTCCTGTACAAAAATTCTTCGGTCCTGTGGCAATTGATGAAAAAAATGGTATTTATGCCCTTTCAGATTCTTTGATGATGAAGTTGACCTGGAACGGAACTAACCTATCTTGTAATCCGGCCGATGGAGCCTGGAATTACCCGATCACTTTCGACAGGGACTCAGCACTTCTTGCGAAAGGAGGGGGAACGCTTGCTTCTCCTACCTTAATGGGATTCGGTTCTGATCCAGACAAATTGGTTGTTGTTGCCGATGGTGGCAAACGTGCAAATCTGCTTGCTTTCTGGAGAGATGAAATTCCGGCAGACAGTACAGTTAAAAGCAAAGACAGGCTGGCTGGCAAGATACCTGTAAATTGTGGTAATTATTCAGGCAATGACACCAACTATCTACAGAGCTATCATATTTTACCTGTTTGGGGTTATGGCACCGTGTTTGTGAATACGATAAATGGTTATCCTACACCAACAACCCCTGCCGATTTTGCTTTATTGGGATCTATTATTCCATGTCCGAAAGGGATCGAGCGTTTCGAATGGGATTATAAAAAGCACCGTTGGTTGAGCGTCTGGTCAGAACCGACCATCAGCTCTTCAGGTATGGCTCCGGCAATCAGCTCTTCTGCCCGTGTTGTTTTGCTGAATTCTTTCGATTCGACAAATGCGGTAGTTGGATGGAACATCAAAGGATTCGATTGGATGAACGGTACGATTGTGAATCAAATCGTATTCTCTTCCAATACCCAATATGGAAATGGGATGAACAGCTTCATGCAGTTCATGAAAGACGGAGATATGCTTTTCAATAGTATCGGTGGAACTTATCGCATATCGTTCGGAGATGATCATGGTATTAATAAAGCTCCGAGGTTATAAGGGAGTATCAGCCACTCACCCAAACACCTATTTATCAAGGAGGTAATAAATCGCAGAAGTCTGATTTTCTTATTTTACCGGGTGATTGCTTTGTATCTATTCGTCTTACAAAGCAATCACCCGGTTTCTATTTAGTCACAGAAACGAGGTGTATTCAGCAAAAAGCCAATATTCAAGCCAAAATTCCATTCATTTTTCGGACGACTATAATGATTAACGAAAGCAGAAATGCTAGCGAAAGGGAATTTCAATACCGCAGATATTTCTCCGATATATTCGGGTTTAAACTTGAATGGTGCATAATCTGCAATATTATTTTCTTTTGCAACAATCTTGCGTATCGGTTGAAAAGCATAAATTTCCGTTCTGATATGCAATAGGTCATTAATTTTCCAAATCGGCTTTACCCCCAGGGCAACGAAGTTATTGGCGCGAAATGCTTCATTAAAAACCGTCTGGCTATGAAGGGTCGGTGTAAAAGCCGGAGCTTGTAGAATCGTTGCGGTATAGTTTGAAAAAAATGGCTTGTTAGAAACCATAACCTCTCCCTCAACTCCCAGAATAAAGTGCTTGGCCAATTTGAAATAAGTTTCATTTTCATACTTGGCTTGAAACCATGTTTTCACATTTTCCGAACGTTCCGGTTGTGGAGCATTTTCTTCCCGCAATGACGAAGGAATATAAGTTACATTGCCGCTAAACAGACTCACTTTTATCTGCTGCCGATATCCTTCTAAAGGAAAATCCTTGGCCATAATGCGATTGAAATCAAAGTTGGCAAAAGCTTTCCATAATTTATAACGGCTATTATCCGGTCTGTATTTGGCAAAATCAATCTGTTTACTCTGATAATATGCATCCAGTAGACCTCCATAACCACCTCCATATACCATTTTACCACCTCTGCCAATGGGCATCCCAAAGCCAAAAACACCATAGTTTTCGCGTTGGTCGATAAAACAAGGCGAATCTTCGAGAGAAAATAGTTTATCGCTCTCGTAATATCGCTGACCGATATACGCATATTTAGCATCGAAATACATCGGATATGAAGTTGGCATATAAAACCGGAAATTTCCACGAATGGTATTGTACGACTTCCCCAATTGAGCGTTAGCGCTCATATCTGCGGCAAATCCACTGATAATACGATAATTAAGACCAAGAAATATGCGATTGGCGTTTGTCGATGTAATCAAACCACCGATACTCGTCTCCAAATCCTGATTTAGTTTTACTTTGAGCCGTAAATTAAAACCACCTTCGGCATTTGGTTCAACGGAAGGCAGCATCTCTGTAATCTTCGAATCAGAAAATAGTCCGAAATACGCTTTTTCTGCTTCTTCCATTGTCAGTTTCTTATCATGATTCCGAATAAACTGATCTTTAAGATAACTTCGTTGCATCGAATTCACCCCGGTTATGCGCACATCATCAAAAATGATCGTCGGATCTTTGCTCCTGTAAATATGTCGATTCAATGCAATTTCTTCTTTTGGAATAGAACGGGAAACACGAGCCTTGATTTTATCCATATATTCAAGGCCTTTGTCGTATCCAAGTTTATAAATTTCAGTTGCTTTGTGCATATCAAGCAAAGAGACATTATCTAATTTAAATTTGATGGATATCCCGTCAATCGAATCAATATGGTAATTCGTCTTCTGCATCACCATATTTTCGATTTGACCCATCAGATCATCTTCATCTGGCTTGGCCGGATTATCCGAAACAACGCTTCCGATGATAAAATCAGGGGCAAAATCTTCCTTCATCACGTCTACCGGATAATTATTATAAATTCCGCCATCATAAACCAAAACACCGTTGATTTCAATCGGCTTGAAAACAAACGGAAAAGTCATCGAAGCACGGACAGCATCACCCAGATTTCCTTCTTTTAGAATAAGAGGTTGTTTGTTATAAACATCCGAAGCAACCGCACGAAAAGGGATAAATAGTTCATTGAAATCACCCCCCGATCGGATTGTCGCATGTGAGAAAAGCTTCATGAAAGCAAAATTCATCGGCAATGGATTAATCAGACTATGAGGCAAAAATTTTCGAACTTTCACCGAATCCGTGAACGATGTTTTTACACTAAAAAAAGAAGGAGTCTGCTCCTGCACTTTAAAATAATTGATCATACTATCGTCAAACTTTCCGCTTTGCCAAAGTTTGAATTCATCCGATTTGATTAATGCAATCATCTCTTCGGTCGAGTATCCCATCGCATACATCGAGCCCACGATAGCGCCCATGGATGTCCCGGCAATATAGTCGATCGGGATACCGTTATCTTCGAGTGCCTGAATAAGCCCAATATGCGCTATACCGCGTGCCCCCCCTCCACTTAAAACAAGACCGACACGTTGTGATGATACATTGAGATAAATGCATAAAAAAAATACGAACAATAATATACGTTTCATGAAATTGGTTGTGATGAATTCTGCTTCAATTGTAATTATCAGAGAAGCTGCAAAAATAAAGAATATTATCCGAAAGACAATTACAACAGAACAAAGCTTAATCGAGACGAACCGCCTCAAACGATTTATCCTGCAGAGATGAACAAACAGGAGAAACAGACAAGATACCATCTGAAGTTATGGCGCTCACAGTTCTGGATGAATACACTCCCATTTTCACAAGAGCCATTTGTATGAGAGCATCATCGGGTGTACCCAGAGCCCCCAGAGGAGCAACAGACTGAAACTCGTTATATTCACATCCCTTTGTCGGATTGATCCCTTTCCAGTAATCCCCCTCACCTTTCGCATTAGAGATAGTTGCGACAATCGGATGGAGAATCCAGTCAAAACGGGAATCCTGAAATGTTACAGAACCCAGATTCTTCCCCTCGGTTTTCTCACCTAAAATCACAACATCCATCATCGGCATCAGTCCGTTAATTACAGCCTCACTGGCAGAGGCTGTATGAGAACCGGCAAGGACATAAACACGGCTTAAATTCAAATTATTATCCTGGGACGAAAAAAATTCTGACATATCCGACATCTTCGAAGCCGGATTATAAGTCACCCGACTAAACACCTCTCCTACTTTCGATTGCGGAATTAACAGTGAACTTAAAAGAGTGGCACAACTCAGGTAACCACCCGGATTATATCGCATATCCAGAATAAATTCACGAACTCCTCTCGATTTGAATTTTCCAAAGACATCCCGCATTTGATTATCGTAAGTAATATCCGTCGGACCAGTAGGACCGGTAGAAAAATGAGTATAAGCAAGATATCCGACTTTAGTACCATCTGTACCAACCAAAACAGTATCTTTCAAAAAAGGAGTTTCATATAAACTCTCCTGCGAACCAAGATTTATCACCCTTGTATTCTGTATATTATTCGTCAAAACACCTTCATAAACCTCCAACTTGGCTCCATTGCCGGATTGAAGCAATTTCCAGTTAGCAGATGTAATTTCTTCCGAATTGATTTTCTTAATCCACATTCCCCTTCTAACGCCACACTTCTCTGCAGGAGAACCCGGTATGACATACAATACACGAGCATAATAGTAATCAACATTCGCAAACGAATACAACACGAATTCAATCCCATAAGTATTCCGGGGCGCATTAGATACCCGGGTAGACTGTACCTTCTTTTCCATATAAGAATACCAGTAGGTGGTTCCATTACGGGTTTTCATTTCATTTGAAGAAATCAGGCTTTTAAAAAACTCTTGGGGATCGGCTGAAGTATTGTAGTATTTCGCTTCTTTTATTTCTTCCAGCCAAAGATAATTTCCTTTCATCTGATTATGAATCCAGCGGTTGAGTGTCACCTCCTGATCCAGAAGATTATCTTCCTCATTGCTACATCCACTAATAATGGCTGAAAAGGCAAAAAGAAAACAGAAAAGGGTATTGTTGTTTCTCATTTGTATCAATTTTACGAATAATCATATTTGCAGTTACTTAAAAACCAGCAATAGTTTCAAAGATATCAGAAGCTACATAAAACCTCCATTCGAGTAATTTCAGGCCCAAATGTAATTATAATTAAAAACTATTGTAATTATCCGTAGATAAAATTACAATAGTTTTTAATTATGATCATATCATAAATTTAACTGAATTCATAATAGCTTACTGGCCACCTCAGCGAGCTGGCTTCTTTCTCCTTTAATAAGATTTACGTGAGCAAAGAGGGGTTGTCCTGACATTTTATCAATCATATAAGCTAATCCATTTGATTGAGAATCCAGGTATGGCGAATCGATCTGATGTATATCACCGGTAAAAACCATTTTTGTACCTTCACCGGCACGTGTAATGATAGTTTTTATTTCATGAGGAGTCAGATTTTGAGCCTCATCAATGATACAAAAGGTTTCTGCCAGACTTCGACCTCTGATATAGGCCAGAGCTTCGATTGTAAGTTTTCCATTCACCTGCAAATCCTCCAGCATTTTGGTGGTATTCCCTCCCGACTGATATTTTATTACATTCAAATTATCAAACAATGGCTGCATATAAGGAGCTATTTTTTCCTTTTCCGTTCCGGGAAGAAAGCCGATATCCTTATTCGATAATGCGACGATAGGCCTCATCAGCAAAATCTGTTTATACAATTTGGTCTGATGCAAGGCAGATGCAAGGGCTATAAGGGTTTTACCGGTTCCTGCACGTCCGGTGAGTGCTACAAGTTTTATTTCCGGGTCATTGAGCACCTCAAACGAGAAAGCTTGTTCCGCATTACGGGGTTTGATACCCATATTTTCTTTTTTTTCAACCTGTTGTATTTTACGCGTAAAACCGTTAAAACGCACAAGTATATCTCCTTTACCATCAGTAAGTGTAAAACATTCGTTGGCTACAGGGTCCTCAATCCCGATTTCAGCCGGAGTAAAGGTAATATTCTCTTTATACATACTATTGATAATAGCCACATCCTCTATCATTACTTCCCTGTGCTTTTTATCAAACATATCGGTGTTTTCTACCTTATCCGAATAGTAATCTTCGGCTTCGATACCCACCGCCCTGGCTTTCATGCGCAAATTCACATCTTTGGTAACCAAAATAGTCTTTTCATCCGGATGAGTATTGATGATGCTCTTGGTTGTGGAAAGAATGCGGTTATCAGGTATCTTCTCCGGGAAAGTGCGCAAAATTTGCTCGTCATACTGATTACCCACCACGATAAACAATTTACCCAGACCAGACCCTAACTCCGCCCCGTTCGTAAACAGGTTATTGTCTGTTATTTTATCCAATTCACGGATAAACTCACGTGCATTGAAATTAATCTGTTCATTCCCTTTTTTGAAATGATCGAGTTCTTCGAGTACGACGATCGGAATGTAGATATTATTATCCTGAAAATTATAAATGGATTGAGCATCATGCAAAATCACATTCGTATCCAAAACAAAATTCTTCATGACAACAGGTTTAAAAATTTAGTTTTAAGGTAATTATAATTATTTACAATTCCTATTAGAAGAGTATATTTATCTTATCCGGAGGAAATAAAAAAACATCTCGCACCGAAATATCAGATAGACAAAAAAAGAGATATTATTATGTCGAAATAATTACAGATATTTGCATCGGTATTAAATATTATTTCAATGACTTTCGAAGAAACCACTCAGTTTTTATATAACCAACTTCCGGTTTTCCAGCAAAGCGGAGCATCTGCATATAAGCCGGGACTACAAAATACCGAGGCTCTTGACCAGATCTTCGATCATCCTCACCATGCGTTTAAAACCATTCACGTCGGAGGAACCAATGGCAAAGGATCTGTCTCACACACGCTGGCCGCTATTCTGCAAAAAGCAGGCTATAAAGTCGGACTATACACCTCTCCTCATCTGGTAGATTTCCGTGAACGCATCAGGGTGAACGGCGAAATGATCTCAAAAGAATATGTTATCGATTTTGTGGCGAATCATTTCGACAAAGTAAGCCATATTCATCCGTCATTTTTTGAACTCACGATGATGATGGCATTCCAATATTTCCGTCAGCAAGGAGTAGATATCGCAGTAATAGAAGTGGGCTTGGGAGGACGTTTAGATAGCACCAATATTATCGATCCCGAACTCAGTGTCATCACGAATATCAGTTTTGACCATATTCAGTTGCTGGGAGATACACTCGAAAAAATAGCATCCGAAAAGGCTGGCATAATAAAAACGAATGTACCGGTGGTAATTGGAGAAGCGAATGAAAAAACCTCAAAAATATTCCTTGAAAAAGCGAAAGAAGTAAATACAGATCTCTATTTTGCAGAAGAGGTAAATCCGGTTCAGGTTATTTCTAATACAGCAGATGGATCTTTTGAATATGACTCGCTTCAATATCCCGGCCTTGTTAGTGAACTATCAGGTGATTGCCAGATAAAAAACACACAAACCATTCTCACGGCATTAAGCTTACTTAAAACAAGCGGATTACAAATTTCCGACAATGCCGTGTATGAAGGATTCAGAAATGTAACCACTCTTACCGGCCTGCAAGGTAGATGGCAAAAAATTTCCGAAACTCCGCTTTCGTATTGTGATACAGGACACAACGAAGCCGGAATATCCTATATAGTCGACCAACTTAAAAGACAGAATTGTAAACGACTTCGTATCGTTATCGGGATGGTGAATGATAAAGATGTGAACCACGTATTGGCTCTTCTTCCTAAAGATGCCATTTATTATTTCACAAGAGCAAGTGTAGCACGATCGCTTTCTGAAACTGAGTTTGCCGATATCGCCCGGACTCATGGATTAGAAGGCTCAACTTATCCTTCAGTAGCAGATGCTTACAACCAAGCTTTGAATGAAAGCGAACCGGATGATTTTATTTTTACCGGAGGGAGCAACTTTATTGTTGCCGATTTATTATCGGCCCTAAACCAGAGTATTGTATAGATGAAAATCTCCATAACCCACCTAAAGCTGGGATACCCAACCGGGGGTATATAAGGGCGCATTTATACATAAATGTCAAAAATCAAATTATACATAAATGTCAAAAATCAAATTATACATAAATGAATCCAAATTGTAAAATCGATAATTCAATGCAATTAAATAAATAAAATTACTATATTTATCGAAATATTGGTTATCAAAATGCATACCTAAAACATCCAGAATTACACTTTGCATCTATATACTTAATATATAAATTATTAAAGGCTAGAAAATGGACTAATCGGCATTGCGTAAAATAATCCGATTAGGAATGAAATTTATTTAAAGTGAAATTATATGACATACATGAAAAAACAAATGAAAAATAGCGTTTACTTTTTTTTCTTGGGTTTAACACTGCTGATGAGTGGGTGTGGTAGCACTAACACAAAACAATCAGTACACAGCGATGCGCCAAAACTTGATACTTATCTTCTGCGTCATAATTTTAGTTTGGATGAAGCCAAAATCTTTTTTCAGAAAACAACTGGAACTGAAGCCCAAGCCACAATGCCCAATTCTGCAGGATTTTCACCAGGAAATTTTTCGATAAAGTGGGATCAGGCCCGTATATCTGAAAATTTACACCTTCTTTGCTACAACCTCCCCATTGATGCTACAAATAGATATGCTGCTATTGTAAATGAGCCTGAGAAAAGAGCTTATAAAGTACCGGTAGACCAACGATTGCTTATTTTCAAGGGAAAAAATGAAAATAATAATTTTGTTTATTTACAAACATTAATACCGACAAAGGATTTGTATAAACAATCAGGTGATAATTTTGCATCAACCTATTTGCATCCTGGCTATTTTAAGGAATTTAGTGGCATACTAATAGTTAACCAGCTCTCTTCTGGCCAAATTGTAGATGTCAGTAT
>JBOFCW010000161.1:0-25488 GCA_051646395.1 Bacteroidales bacterium | reverse complement strand
GCTAGTTCTGTCGTTAGGTCACGCTTAATAGTGGCAGATATAGCTTTATTTTTTTAATTGGTTGTGATCAAGAGATTCATTTTCTTCATCTTGAATCTCTATTAATTCGATCTTATTCCTTTTCTGTCCGGGAACAAGAAATAAAATGCTGCAGATGCCGATTAATCCCAGTATTCCCACAAGGATTTTAATTTTTACTGGTTCAATAAAGAAGATAATTGAGATAGAAATCATGGTTGTCATGAAAAGGATGGAGGCCATTTTTGTTATCAAACTTACACCGTCTTTACTGTGGTACCGACGAATATATTTTCCAAGCCAGGAGCCGTTGAGCCATTTGTGTAGTTTTTCTGAACTATGATAGAACAGCCAGGATGCCAAAAGCAAGAAAGGGGTTGTTGGTAGTCCGGGCACAAATATTCCGATTACAGCAAGGGTGACGGCAAGACAACCGGCGATAATATATAAAATTCTCTTCATTCGATTATAAGTATGTTTTCGGGGATGAATAAATCAATTTAGTGCAAAAATATATTCAGAATAAAACATATCCTTTTTTTGGAGAACTTTTTTTGTAATGAGAAATGATTAATAAGCTTTATATCCATAATCAATGTGAATAAATGGTTTGATTTACTGTTTGTTAAATACCAGAATATTCAAGCCAAGAATTTGTTACACGAGCCAATTCAGATTGGGTGCTAATGTTTTTCAAAGCTATAAAGGCTGTCTTTTATAGTATCCTTTTTGATATTTAATAAATAAGGAGATTCATTAAATGTGTATCTGACTGTTATTTAACTATCTTTGCGCCGCTTTAAAAAACTTAGAATGGTATCAGCAGACGCATTAACAGTAGAATTTGGCGGGACAACGCTATTTGAAAATATTTCTTTTGTAATCAACGAAAAAGATCGTATCGCCCTGATGGGTAAAAATGGTGCCGGGAAATCGACACTTTTGAAAATTTTGGCCGGGGAGAGACAGCCCTCAAGAGGGAAGGTTTCCTATCCTAAAGATACGGTTATCGCCTACTTGCCTCAGCACTTGTTGACTCAGGATGGTCGAACCGTGTTTGAAGAAGCCTCTCAGGCTTTTGTTCATTTGTTTGATATGGAAGCTGAAATCAATCGGTTGAATGATGAGTTGGCTACACGTACGGATTATGAATCTGACGATTATATGGCGCTTATCGAAAAGGTTTCTACTTTAAGCGAAAAGTTCTATACGATTGATATGACTCATTTTGATGAGGATGTCGAGAAGACTTTATTGGGACTTGGTTTCAAACGAGAAGATTTTCATCAACAGACCAGTGAGTTTAGTGGAGGTTGGCGAATGCGTATCGAACTGGCAAAAATGCTTTTACAAAAGCCGGATGTTATCCTGCTGGATGAGCCAACGAATCACCTGGATATTGAATCGATCCAATGGTTAGAAGATTTTCTCGTTGAAAGCGGAAAGGCTGTTGTTGTAATCTCTCACGACCGTGCTTTCATTGATAAGATAACAACTAGAACGATTGAAGTAACGATGGGTAGAATTTATGATTACAAGGTAAATTATTCGAAATATCTTGAATTACGGAAGGAACGTCGTGAACAACAAATGAAACAATACGAAGAGCAACAGAAAATGATTCAGGAAAATGTTGACTTTATCGAACGTTTCAAAGGAACTTATTCGAAAACGCTTCAGGTTCAGTCGCGTGTAAAAATGCTGGAAAAGTTACAACTCATAGAAGTTGATGAAGAAGATACTTCCGCATTACGTTTGAAATTTCCACCTTCACCTCGTTCTGGTAATTATCCTGTAACGGCAGAAAGTGTAGGAAAGGCATATGGAGACCATACCATTTTCGGTAATGCCAATTTCATGGTTGAACGCGGTCAGAAAATTGCTTTTGTCGGCCGAAACGGAGAAGGTAAATCCACACTCGTAAAGTGTATCATGCGTGAATTGGAGCATGAGGGGAATCTGACTTTGGGTTATAATGTGCAGATCGGATATTTCGCCCAAAATCAAGCATCTCTTTTAGAGGAAGAACTTACCGTATTTCAAACGATCGATGATGTCGCAAAAGGAGAGATCCGGAATAAGATAAAAGATCTTTTGGGCGCATTCATGTTCGGAGGTGAGGCTTCGACAAAAAAAGTGAAGGTGTTATCGGGGGGAGAGCGTACACGCCTGGCAATGATTAAGTTGTTGTTGGAACCGGTGAATTTATTGATACTGGATGAGCCTACTAATCACCTGGATATGAAGACCAAAGATATTCTTAAATCAGCTTTAAAAGAATTTGACGGAACTTTGATCGTCGTTTCACACGACAGGGATTTTCTTGACGGATTGGTTGATCGGGTTTATGAATTTGGAAATAAAAAAGTGACCGAGCATTTGGAAGGTATCTATGAATTTATGGAACGTAAGAAAATGGATAATCTTCGAGAACTTGAAAGAGCTAAAAAATAACACCAAAAACCTTTCTTTATCAAATCAGGATAAAGAAAGGTTTTTTATTTTTGTAGCCTAAACTGATTGCCATGAAGTTGATTTTAAGATGGCTTAAGCGCCTGATTATCCTGTTTTTTTTATCTAGTATCGGAATAACCCTTCTATATCGTTTTATTCCTGTTTTTGTTACTCCTCTTATGCTGATTCGTACCATTCAGCAAATCGGGAAGGGTGAACCAGTAGTATGCCATCATCAGTGGGTATCTTTAAATCGTATCAATTCTTATTTACCTCTCGCTGTTGTGGCATCAGAAGATAATCTGTTTATGCAACATCATGGGTTTGATCTGAATGCAATCAAACAGGCAGTTCATGAAAACAAAAAACGAAAAAGACCTCGTGGTGCAAGTACGATTTCGCAACAAACAGCCAAAAATGTTTTTTTGTGGCCTCGTTCGTCCTGGTTAAGAAAAGGGTTAGAGGTTTATTTCACTGTGTTGATTGAGTTTTTATGGGGCAAAGAACGAATCATGGAGGTCTATCTCAACAGTATGGAAACTGGTTACGGCCTATATGGAGCTCAGGCTGTTGCTCGTTATCATTTTGATACCACAGCAGAAAAACTGACAAAAAAACAATGTGCGATAATTGCAGCAACCCTGCCTAACCCTTTGCGTTATAATTCGGCGAAACCATCTGCTTATATTTTGCGCAGACAAAATCAGATCATGAGTTTGATGAATAAAATAGTACCGGTTAAATTCGATTAAGACTTCTATCGTTTTCCATCGAAAATAACTGATCGACAGATTAAATACCCGATTCATCCTCCGATCATAAATCATTACGTATCTATGAAATTGAACACTCCAATAGAGACCCGGTTTGAAGACTGGGGATTGCTTACTTATCCTGAAGCTCTCTCTCTTCAAAAACAATATTTTAATCGGAATCTGAAAGCACAGATTGAGTCATTACCTGCTGATAATTGTTGGGTTTTCTGTGAGCACCCCCCGGTTTTGACGATGGGTAAACATGGCAATTCTTCAAACTTACTGTATGACATGGAGAAACTCAAACAGATGCAGGTCGGATTTTACGAAGTCGAACGAGGTGGCGATGTGACTTTTCATGGTCCGGGGCAACTGGTCGCATATCCTATTTGGAACCTGCTTCAATATAATCTCGGACTACGATCGTATATCCGTTTTTTGGAAGAGGTGATTATTCGCACTCTTGCCGAATATGGCTTGAAAGGGGAGCGAATTGAGGGTGCTTCGGGAGTATGGTTGGGAAAAGGTACTCCGAATGAGCGGAAAATATGTGCTATCGGGGTGAAAAGCAGCCGGTTTATTACCATGCACGGACTCGCTTTGAATATAAATACTGATCTTTCTTACTTTTCTCTGATAAACCCCTGTGGATTCCTGAATAAAGGTGTCACCTCGATGTCAAAAGAAACAGGCCTCGTTTTTTGTATGGAGGATGTCAAGGTAAGGATTCGTAAACACGTTATAGCCTTACTGAATTGCGATAACTTTTTGTAACTTTGTAAGAGAACAATCCGTTTGGAGATATGAAGTTGTATCTTTTTCGGATATCAATCAGATAGATTATGGTAAACATTGGGAAGTATAATACGATGAAAGTCGTTAAGACATTGGATTTCGGTATATATATGGATGCCGGAGATGGCGTAGAGATCCTTATGCCACGGCGTTATGTGCCTGAAAACACAGAGGTTGGAGATGAATTGGAATGTTTTGTTTATCTGGATTCGGAGGACCGATTACTGGCAACAACAGAAAAACCTTATGCAACAGTTGGCGAATTTGCTTTTTTGAAGGTTAACTCGGCAAATCATATCGGAGCCTTTATGGATTGGGGAGTTTCGAAGGAGTTGTTAGTGCCTTTCCGTGAGCAACGCGTGACGATGGAAGAGGATCGATATTATCTTGTTTATATTTATGAGGACAAAGTATCACAGCGTTTAGCCGGGTCGGCTAAATTGAATAAGTTTTTGGATAATGTTCCTCATGAGTACAAGTCCAATCAGGAAGTTGATCTGATTATCATGAAAAAAACAGATATCGGATTCAAGGTAATTATAAATGGGCTTCACAATGGTATGATTTACCACAATCAGATTTTTCGCCCTGTTGCAATCGGTGATAAATTGAAAGGGTATATCAAAGAGATCCGGGAAGATGATAAAATCGATGTGATGCTTCAGCCGATCGGTTATGAAAAGGTTGTGGGATCTCTGGAGCAAACAATCCTTGATGCTTTAGAAGACAATGACGGTTTTTTACCGTTCAATGACCGGACCGATCCGGATATTTTGATGCAGGAGTTCCATTGTAGCAAGAAAAATTTTAAAAAAGCATTGGGGGCTTTATATAAACAAAAGAAAATCTCACTTCAGGAAAACGGAATAAAGCTTACTGCAGGCTGATGAAAAAGAAAAGCGTATAACGGTAAATTATTACTATTATACGCTTTTTTACAATAATGTAATTGATTAAGAAAAATCTTTAAATAAAATCCAATTAAAAACTTTTCATAGTGGTTGTTGTTCTAAAAATGTAGTTACAAAAGCAAAATGCCGGATGTTTGCTTAAAGCTACAAAGGTAATAATATTATAACGGTCTAATTTTAACTCAACCTAACTATGAAACGTTTTACCTTCCTTGCAGCATTTGTTTTTCTCTGTTTTGCAATCTCTTATGGCCAGTCAGAGTTAAGTAAACTGCAAAGTTTTTTACAGCAACCTTCAGCTGATGGTGTAACCAATGCTCAAAAACTTGGAATCACCGATTTGTCGAATCCTGCAACCATGGCAGGTGTAGTGTGGAATGGATCCAATGTAACTGGAATCAACTGGTCCGGCAAAAAACTGGCGGGCGAATTGAACTTGTCCGGTTTTGAATTTTTGCTTAATGTAAATTTGGCCAAGAATTCACTTACTGCGTTGGATATTCATGATTGCCCGATTCTTGTTAACCTGGATGTAAGCCATAATAAACTTACCTCCCTGAATATGTCCAAATGTCCAAATCTCCAGGTAGTAGATTGTGAAAAGAACAATCTTTCCAATTTCTCTATCTCAGATTCTACGAATTTACAAAAACTGAATTGTTCAGATAATGAATTTGCAGAACTGGACGTACGTAATCAACCTTCTTTAGTGACCTTGAATTGTCAGGATGCACGTATCCAGGTACTTCGTGTAGAAGGATGCGCCAAACTAAAAAATCTTTATTGCGGTTATAACAAATTGACAGGTATGTTGCTTGTTGGTACAGATGCGCTGCAGTTTATCAACTGTATCGGTAACCAAATCGATAAGCTTATCCTTTCAGATGTGCCGAATCTTCAGACCCTGATGTGTGGTGGTAACAACATGACCCAATTGGCCGTTTTGAGCTGTCCAAGCTTTATCGATCTTGAATGCTCCGGTAATCAATTGACATCTTTGAATATGGATAATACGATGAACCTTATTCGCATAGATTGTTCATGGAATCAATTAACTCAATTGGATTTAAGTAACAGAACCATGTTGCAACGTGTGATTTGTAATCAGAATCAGCTTCAGATGCTCGATTTGACTTTCTGTCCGAACCTGACATATCTGAACTGTACAAACAACCGTATTACAGATATGCGTTTGCAGGGTGACCAAAATTTACGCGTATTTATTTGTGGTGGTCAATATTAAAAGACAAAATTCACATCATGGAAGTGGTTGAGGGTTGAGATGAGGATTTGAAATACATGATGAATAAAAGCTCCTGATTTTTTCAGGGGCTTTTTTTATACTATTAAAACTCAAAAAAGGGAACGCTATATTTCCAGGAACATAAAATAATGCATTTAAAATATTATTTTTGCATGATAATTCATAGAATATTTTTTAAACAACATAATTATCTTTATGGAAATCGCAAGTAAATATAATCCGGCTGATGTAGAGGATAAGTGGTATGCTTATTGGATGGAAAACGGATTTTTTAAATCAAAACCGGATGGTAGAGAACCTTACACCATCGTTATTCCTCCACCAAATGTAACCGGAGTGTTGCATATGGGACATATGCTGAATAATACGATTCAGGATATTTTGATTCGTCGGGCCCGCATGATGGGGAAAAATGCTTGTTGGGTTCCGGGTACGGATCATGCCTCTATTGCAACTGAAGCCAAAGTCGTAGCTAAACTGGCCTCAGAAGGGATCAAAAAAACGGATCTTACGAGAGATGAGTTTCTTAAACATGCCTGGGACTGGACTCATAAACATGGTGGGATTATCCTTGAACAGCTAAAAAAACTGGGTGCATCTTGTGATTGGGAGCGTACATGTTTTACAATGGACGAAGAACGTTCAGAAAGTGTAATCGATGTGTTTGTCGATTTGTTCAATAAAGGAAAGATTTACCGTGGTGTTCGCATGGTGAACTGGGATCCTGCTGCACAAACAGCATTATCGGACGAAGAAGTCATCTATAAAGAAGTGAATAGTAAACTTTATCATCTACGTTATAAAGTGGAGGGTGATGACCGTTATATTGTTGTTGCTACGACACGTCCTGAAACCATTCTTGGTGATACCGCTGTTTGTGTGAATCCCAACGACGAACGTTATGCGTGGTTAAAAGGTAAAAAAGTAATTGTGCCATTGGTGAACCGTTCGGTTCCGGTAATCATGGACGAATATGTAGAAATGGAATTCGGTACGGGATGTTTGAAGGTAACTCCGGCACATGATGTAAACGACTACATGTTGGGTGAAAAATTCAATTTGGAAACAATAGATATTTTCAATGATAACGGAACTATCAGCGAAAAAGGCGGACTTTATGTTGGTCTGGATCGTTTTGATGTACGTGACCAGATCGAAAAAGATCTGATTGCAGCCGAACTGATGGAAAAAGTAGAAGATTACACGAATAAAGTTGGTTTCTCCGAACGGACAAGTGTAGTAATCGAACCGAAACTATCGATGCAGTGGTTCCTTAAGATGGAAGATCTTGCTAAACCGGCTCTGAATGCCGTAATGGAAGATGATATCGTTTTACATCCTGCAAAATTCAAGAATACATACCGCCACTGGCTTGAAAATATCAAAGACTGGTGTATTTCTCGTCAGCTTTGGTGGGGACATCGTATACCGGCTTATTATTTGCCACAAGGAGGATATGTTGTAGCTTCGACTGAAGAGGATGCGTTGAGACTGGCTCGTGAAAAAAGCGGTAATCCAGCCTTGACACTGGCAGACCTTCGTCAGGATGAAGACGTATTGGATACCTGGTTCTCATCGTGGTTATGGCCGATCTCTGTGTTCGGAAATATCCTTGATAAAGACAATAAAGAAATCAACTACTATTATCCGACTTCAGACTTGGTAACCGGTCCGGATATTCTTTTCTTTTGGGTAGCCCGTATGATTTTTGCCGGATATGAGTATCGTGGAGATATGCCTTTCAAAAATGTATATTTGACAGGTATTGTGCGTGATAAACAGGGGCGTAAAATGTCGAAATCTCTTGGTAATTCACCAGAACCACTTGAGTTGATTCAGAATTTTGGTGCCGACGGCGTACGCATGGGTATGATGCTTTCTGCTTCTGCCGGAAACGATATTTTGTTCGATGAATCTCTTTGTGAACAGGGTCGTAATTTCAACAATAAGATCTGGAATGCATTCCGATTAGTAAAAGGATGGAATGTAGATGCTTCTATCGAACAGCCGGAAGCTTCAAAAATTGCAATCAAATGGTTTGAAGGCAAATTGAGCCAGGCAATTGAAGAGGTAAACGATTTGTTTGAAAAATACCGTATTTCTGAGGCTTTGATGGCCGTTTACAAACTATTCTGGGATGAATTCTCTTCATGGTATCTGGAGATGATTAAACCGGGATATCAACAGCCCATCGATAAGAAAACTTACGATACGACATTGTCTTTCTTTGATTCATTGTTAAGAATGCTGCATCCGTTCATGCCGTTTATTACGGAAGAATTGTGGCAGTTGGTATCAGAACGAAAAGAGGGCGAAAGTATTATGGTTCAGCCAATGCCTGCGGCTTTGCCTTATGATGTGGAATTCATGAACGGATTCGAAAGTGCTAAAGATTTGATTTCCAATATTCGTGCCGTTCGTCTTCAGAAAAATATTGCAAATAAAGATATGCTGACGCTTCAGACCCTAGGCGATCACAATGCGTCGTTGGATGCTGTGATTGTAAAAATGGGTAATCTGGAGGCAATCGAGCGTGTTGACGAAAAAGATCCGACTGCGGCTGCATTCCTTGTAGGTACTTTGGAATATGCGATTCCATTGGGCAATAATATCGATGTAGAAGCGGAATTACAGAAAATGAATGAAGAATTGAAATATCTTCAGGGATTCCGTAAATCTGTTGAATCGAAATTAAGTAATGAGCGCTTTGTAAACAATGCGCCTGCAGCTGTCGTTGATACAGAACGTAAAAAGCTGGCAGATGCTGAATCGAAGATTAAATCGATTGAAGAACGTATTGCGGGTTTGTCTAAATAAGTTTATATAACTGCCATAGCAGTGTACTTTACGAATAGATTTTTCCAAAGAAAATTTGAGAATATCATTTATGAGCGTGAGCCAGTTTCAATATCTGGCTCACGCTTTTTTTGATTCATTACGAGCATATACAAAAAAACGAATAATTCAAATAATGTTTTCTTATTTGCGGGAAGTGTCTCCCGGCAGAGAACATTACTGTCATCCGCAGAGGACAGTAATGTCATCCGCAGAGGACGGATCGCACACCTGCAGAGAGCCACTCGTTTAGATAGGAATAAAAAACGGTTCAGGTTTCTTATAGAAGAAAACCTGAACCGTTTTTTGTATTGCAGATAAGCAAAGATGAATATCGAACATCGATCAGATACGGAATAACCGGTTGTTGATGAAAACGTTATTTCGGAGCTTTTCGATAGAGATAAATCGCAATCATCGTATAAACGATATTGGGAATCCATACAGCTATCATAGCGGAAGTTTTACCGGTAACCGCAAAGGAAGAGGTTACGGTGGTGAAAAGGATATATGAGAAGCTTAAACCTAGTCCGATTCCGATATTCAAACCCATTCCGCCTTTTACTTTTCTCGATGAAAGTGCCATCCCGATGGCAGTCAGGATAAATGCTGCTCCTACCATGGCAAAGCGTTTGTGATACTCGATTTCGAAATCCTGAATATTGGCAACCCCTCTTTTTTTCTGTTTCTCAATGTATTTCTTGAGTTCGGGTGTTGTCATGATTTCGCTATCATATCGGGAAATCAGAATGTCAGAGGGTTCGAACCTGATAATCGTATCCATGCTCGTGCCTTTTTCGATGGATTCTTCCATGCCCGAAAAACGGCGAATCATATAGTCCTTAATCGTCCAGTGATAGGTGCTATCGTATTTTATCGATTTGGCAGTCAGGCGGGAAACTAGTTTTTTGTTGTCAAACTGCTCAAGCGAAAAACGGTAGCCGGTTTTCAATGCCTTATCGTATCGTTCCATGTAGGCGATTACTTCGGGCTCTACCATCAGCTGGGTATTACGGGCGTAGGTCTCCTCATATTTGTTTTTCTTATAATATTCATTGAGAAAAGCCAAACGTTCGATGTTTGCCGGCGGAATCACAAAGCTGTTTAATAAGAAAGTGACCAAAGCAATCACCGCAGCCGAAATCATATAGGGACGCATCAGCCTTCGGAAGCTCATTCCACTGGCCAGCATCGCTATGATTTCAGAATTATCCGCCAGTTTCGAAGTGAAGAAAATCACTGCGATAAAGGTGAATAAGGGACTGAAAAGATTCGCGAAATAAGGAACAAAATTAAAGTAATAATCAAAGATTATTTTATTTGCGGGAGCCTCGGTACGAATAAAGGCATCCATTTTCTCATTGAAGTCGAAAACGACGGCAATGGCCAGAACTAATACGATGGCAAAGAAATAGGTTCCCAGAAATTTTTTTATAATGTATAAGTCGATTCTTTTCAGCATTCGGAACAAGATTACAGAATGTTTCTCAACAAAAATAACAATATTTTTACAAACGGCGTGTTACACGTTGTACCATATCGTCTTTCCAATGTTTGAAATCTCCGGCGATAATATGTTTTCGGGCTTCTTGTGAAAGCCATACGTAAAACGCCAGGTTATGAATAGAGGCGATCTGCATTGCCAGGATTTCATCAGCGATGAAAAGGTGGCGTAAATAAGCGCGAGAATAAATACGGTCAACTTCGGATGGTCCGTCTTCCTGTATTGGATTGAAATCGTTGGCCCATTTTTTATTACGCATATTCATAATGCCGTCTTTGGTAAATAACATACCGTTACGTCCATTACGGGTCGGCATAACACAGTCGAACATATCCACGCCACGCTCAATCCCTTCCAGGATATTAGCTGGTGTACCCACACCCATCAGATAACGAGGCTTGTCTTTCGGGAGGATTTCATTTACGACTTCGATCATTTCGTACATTTTATCGGTTGGTTCTCCTACAGCCAAACCACCAATGGCATTACCGTCGGCCCCTTTTTCTGCAATATTGTGAGCAGCCCGGCGACGTAATTCAGGATAAGTACAACCTTGAACGATAGGGAAAAGCGTTTGACGATAACCGTATTTACCTTCGGTTTCATTTACGCGTTTGATGCAGCGATCGAGCCAGCGTTCGGTCAGGTCGAGTGAATTTTTGGCATAACGGAAATCAGAATCTCCCGGAGGACATTCATCAAAAGCCATCATGATATCTGCTCCGATAGTACGTTGAATATCCATCACTCCTTCTGGCGTAAATAAATGTTTCGAACCATCGATGTGGGAACGAAAATGAGCTCCTTCTTCAGTCAGTTTGCGGTTGCCAGAAAGAGAGAAAACCTGAAAACCTCCGCTATCTGTAAGAATTGGTCGATCCCAGCCATTGAATTTATGCAAACCTCCGGCTTGCTCGAGTACTTCCAGACCCGGACGAAGATAAAGATGATAGGTATTTCCTAAAATGATTTGGGCTTTTACCTCTGTTTTGAGTTCAGGGATATGTAATGCTTTTACACTTCCTAATGTTCCTACAGGCATAAAGATCGGCGTTTGGATCTGCCCGTGATCAGTCGTTATCAAACCGGCCCTCGCATCGGAGTTCTTGTCGGTATATTGTAATTCGAAATCCATTAATAAAAATTTTGAGGCAAAGATATATTATAAATAGGAAGTAACAATAACTTGTCGTTTGTCAATAAGCTTCAAAGCTCCTAAATAAGAACAAATTTTCGAAACAAAACGTCTGCCGGATAAATAGAATCATTGACTTGTCCATGAACACAAAACGTTATTAACAAACAACAAAGTATATGAACCAACAAGGAAAACAGGTTGTTTTATAATTGATTCTAAAGCATTGAACTATTCAATATTTTATTTATATGAACTTTAATAATTTCACGATTAAATCGCAAGAGGCGGTTCAGAAAGCGGTAAATATGGTCAAAGATTTTGGCCAGCAAGCGATTGAGCCGGCTCATCTGATGATGGGTGTTTTGGATGAAGGAGAAAACGTTACCAATTTTCTGTTACAGAAATTAGGGGTGGCGATTCCGAATTTCCGCACACTCGTGTTGAAACAGGCCGAATCTTATCCAAAAGTGGCAGGAGGTTCTGAGCCTTATCTGAGCAGAGACGCCAATGCGGCATTGCAGAAAGCAGACGATTATTCCCGTAAGATAGGGGATCAGTTTGTTTCGCTCGAAGCCGTACTGATGGGGTTGCTGATTGGAGGTGGAACTTTATCCGGAATGATGAAGGATGCGGGATTTAACGAAAAAGACCTCAAGTTAGCAATTGACGGTTTGCGAAAAGGTCAGAAGGTTGATTCGCAGTCTGCAGAAGATACGTATGACGCATTGAATAAATATGCCACAAATCTCAACGAAATGGCTCGCTCGGGCAAACTAGACCCAGTTATAGGCCGTGATGAGGAGATTCGTCGTGTATTGCAGATCTTAAGTCGTCGGACTAAAAATAATCCGATTCTTATCGGTGAACCCGGAACCGGTAAAACGGCCATTGCTGAGGGACTGGCACATCGAATCATTCGTGGTGACGTACCTGAAAATCTGAAATCCAAACAGATTTATTCTCTTGATATGGGTGCTCTTGTAGCAGGAGCAAAATACAAAGGTGAATTTGAAGAACGCTTGAAATCTGTCGTAAACGAAGTGAAAGGAGCTGATGGCGAAATCATCCTTTTCATTGATGAAATTCATACCCTGGTGGGGGCAGGTAAAGGAGAAGGCGCTATGGATGCCGCTAATATCCTAAAACCGGCTCTTGCCCGAGGCGAACTTCGTTCGATCGGGGCCACCACATTGGATGAATATCAGAAATATTTCGAAAAAGATAAAGCGTTAGAGCGCCGTTTCCAGATTGTTCATGTAAATGAGCCGGATGAATTAACGGCCATTTCCATCTTGCGTGGTTTGAAAGAACGGTATGAAAATCATCATAAGATTCGAATTAAAGACAATGCGATTATTGAATCGGTTAAATTATCGGATCGTTATATTACAGATCGTTTCCTACCGGATAAAGCTATTGACCTGATTGATGAAGCATCGGCTAAATTACGTTTGGAAAGAGATTCCGAACCGCAGGCCCTTGACGAAATTACCCGTCAGGTAATGCAACTTGAAATCGAACGCGAAGCGATTAAATGGGAAAACGATAAGAAGAAACTCGAAATTCTGAATAAGAATATCGAAGATCTGAAGGAAGAAGAAAAGAAACTTCGTGCCAAATGGCAGTCGGAAAAAGAACTCATAGATAAGATACAGGCCAATAAGGTTGAAATTGAAAATCTTAAGTTTCAGGCCGAACAAGCGGAATTAGCTGGTGATTATGGTAAAGTAGCAGAAATCCGCTACTCTTCGCTGGTTCAGAAAGAAACTGAAATCAAAGAGATTCAGGAGCAGCTACATCATATGCAGGGTGACACTGCTATGATCAAGGAGGAAGTAGATGCCGAAGATATCGCTGAAATCGTTTCTCGCTGGACCGGAATTCCGGTTTCGAAAATGCTACAGAGCGAAAAAGAAAAGCTTGTTAACCTTGAGGCAGAACTACATAAACGAGTGGTAGGGCAGGATGAAGCGATTGAGGCGGTGTCTAATGCTATTCGCCGTAGCCGTGCCGGATTGGCAGATCGCAAACGTCCTTTGGGTTCATTCTTGTTTTTGGGAACAACCGGTGTAGGTAAAACAGAGTTGGCAAAAGCACTCGCTGAATTTTTGTTTGACGACGAGAAAATGATTACTCGCATCGATATGAGTGAATATCAGGAGAAATTCAGTGTGACTCGTTTATTCGGACCTCCTCCGGGATATGTAGGTTACGAAGAAGGAGGACAGCTGACAGAGGCCGTACGCAGAAAGCCTTATTCAGTAGTATTGTTTGATGAAATTGAGAAAGCGAATCCGGATGTATTCAATGTTTTGCTTCAGGTATTGGACGAAGGGCATCTAACGGATAACAAAGGTCGTTTGATCAATTTTAAAAACACGATTATCATTATGACCTCTAATATGGGGTCGCATTTGATTCGGGATAATTTTGCGAAAATAAACGCTGGTAACCGTGAGCAGATCATAGATACGACCCGTGATGAGGTAATGGGATTACTCAAACAGCAAATTCGTCCGGAATTTCTTAACCGAATTGACGAAGTCGTGATGTTCTCTCCATTGAATGAGAATGAGATAGGTCAGATCGTCGAGCTTCAGATGAAGGGAGTTGAGAAGATGCTTGCCGAAAATGATGTGAAGCTTACTATTACTCCTGCTGCACGTGAATTCCTTACCCGCGAGGGATATGATCCGGAATTCGGTGCCCGTCCTGTGAAACGAGCTATCCATAAATATGTGTTGAATCAGCTTTCAAAAGATTTGATTTCAAATACGATTGATCGTTCGGAACCGATCGTGGTCGATTCGGATGGTAACGGACTAGTATTCCGAAATGAATACCTCCCGCAAAAACATTCCGAAGTAGCTCCGAAATCCACGGACAAAGAGGATGAAAAAAAGGTGGACAAAAAAGAGAAGAAAGAAAAGAAAATATCAAAAGATAAAGGAAATCCGATAACTTGATTCGGAAGCTTCACCTTAATTTAAAAAAATGGCAACCGGCATCTGACGATTATCTTTGCTGGTTGCTTTTTTTGTGGAAAACGAAAAACTCCGATTTGTTTGTCACTTCGCAGGGCATTGTGTAAATTTACAAACAAAACCATTAAACAAATAAACTATGAGTCAGCTCGAAGATTTTGTTTACGACGATCAGGAAGCCGTAAAATTTATCCAAAATAGTCTCCCCCAGGAGTTGAAAGAAAAATTTTCTGACGATGATATCACTTATATCACGGATGTGATTTATGATTATTTTGAAAGTCAGGGAATGCTTGATCCTTCTTTGGAAGAAGATCCGGAAGTGGATGTAGATGATCTGTTAGACTATATTATGAAACATTCAAAACGAGACGGATTCGATTTCGATCGCGAAGAGGTGTTGTTTGTGGTCGAAGGAGAATTTGACTATGAAGAGTCGCTTGAAAATTAATAAGTCATTGACACATTTCTTTATTGGAAATGTCTAAAAAACGATAAGACGCATAGAAAAAGCCATCCGGCTAATCTTTTGCGTCTTATTTTGATAAGATAACTCATAAATGAATAAGTCTTTTTCCTATCTGATTTTATGTTTTTTTTCTTTCAATGTGTCGTCCGGTTTTGCCGGTGACTTTGATTTGAAAAAGATGAATCCCAAAACCTGGTTTGCATCTCAGACACTCGCAGCAGAACACAATCATGATGATTTTGAATCTGAAAAAGGAGAAGTTATCGGAGGTAAAACAGGAGAGGAGATTAAGTCGTACATGCTGAAGCAGGCCCAGAAATTCAAAACCATCAAAGGAGCGACTGTTTCAACTATTCGTAATGGTGAAGTTCTGAAGGTTTCTATTCCAGTATCTTTACTATTCCTCCCAAATGATTCCATTTTGCTGAATAACGTTCAAAATTCATTAGGTCCTGTTTTGACTTTCATGCGACGTGATTTGACGAGACTATTGCTTACAAGCCATTCTGATAATACGGGTAGTAAGGCATATATTACCAAAATGGTGACACTTCGTGCGAATGCAGTAAATAAATGGTTATTAGAACAGGGATTGAATTCAAAAAATATTTCTACCTACTTGTTTGATGATGAAAAGCCGTTATTCAATAACGACTCGATGGAAAATCGCAATCAAAACCGGCGAATCACTTTTTATTTTGTGCCGAATGATGAAATGATCAAACAAGCAAAACGAAAACGTTTGAATAAATAGTTTTTTTCTGATTTTAAGATTATTGGATCGATTTGTCGCAAATGTGAATAATACCGGGTTCAAAGCTGAACCAATAATCAAATGCCATTGTTTTATGTGTATATCAATTAAAACGAGGGTATTATGAAAGAAAAACTGTTGACTCTTTTTGGGGTGATGATGATTTTATTCTTACCATTGCAGGCTCAATTACGTGGGGATGGCTTGAAAACTGCTATCATTCAGTATGAGTATATAATGGGTGAAAATACGATGGGACTAGTGCAGTATTCAGATAATTATGGTGCTTTGGTATGTTTCAAATACGATTATATGGGTGCACCTTTTGCTACCATCGTTACGAATGATTCTGTTTTTGAAATTAGTTATGGTATGCAGGCATACAAGGCCTACGACAGACCAGAAGAGGATATCAACTTTAATGCCCTTACTCCGGAACTGATAAAGAAATATGATATAAAATCACCTGGTTCGATTGAGTTTCTCGGCAAAAATTGTACAATTTATACCACAACTTTCAAAGATAAAGATATCAAACAGATAACTGTTTGGATCTATCAGGGACTTGAGTTGCGCCGATTAACAGAATACGCCAATGAACAGTCTACTGATTTGGTGGCAACCTCAATAGAAGAAAATCCGGAGATTTCGCCGGATACTTTTAAGATTCCGTCAGGGTTTATGTTTTATGCGGAGTAAAGAATATAAATGATATTGACAAAATACGAAAGTCCGGTCTTTTAAGAGTCCGGACTTTTTTTGTATTTTTGCACGTCCTGAATGTTCCCGAACAAAAATCCAGGGTTTCATGTTTGTTTTATTCCTGTTTTTTAATTGGGATGAGAGAAAACAGAAGAAGGGAATTTATAATTGCAAAAAAATATATGGCAAAAGAATTAAAGGAGTTAACTCCAAGAAGTGTCAGTTATTCTCAATGGTATAACGACCTTGTGACAAAGGCAGAACTGGCAGAAAATTCTGCTGTGCGCGGATGTATGGTTATCAAGCCTTACGGCTATGCGATTTGGGAAAAAATGCAGCGTCAACTTGACGATATGTTCAAAGAGACAGGTCATCAGAACGCTTATTTCCCATTGTTTATCCCTAAATCATTCTTGAGTAAAGAAGCTGATCACGTAGAAGGTTTCGCAAAAGAATGTGCCGTAGTTACTCATTATCGTTTGAAAAATAACCCAGACGGAACAGGCGTTGTCGTAGATCCTGAGGCTCGTCTTGAAGAAGAGCTAATTGTGCGTCCTACTTCTGAAACCATCATCTGGAATACCTATAAAGGCTGGATTCAGTCTTGGCGTGATCTTCCGATTCTGTGTAATCAGTGGGCAAACGTGGTACGTTGGGAAATGCGTACGCGTATGTTTTTGAGAACTGCAGAGTTTTTGTGGCAAGAAGGTCATACCGCACATGCGACTGCCGAAGAGGCCGTTGCTGAAACGGTACAAATGATCAACGTGTATTCTGATTTTGCTGAAAAATTTATGGCCGTTCCGGTTATCAAAGGAGTAAAATCAGCAAATGAGCGTTTCGCAGGTGCTGTAGACACATATACGATTGAGGCAATGATGCAGGATGGAAAAGCTTTGCAGTCGGGAACATCTCACTTTCTGGGGCAGAATTTCGCAAAAGCATTCGATGTGACTTTTACAAATAAAGAAGGCAAACAAGAATTGGTTTGGGCTACTTCATGGGGTGTGTCGACTCGTTTGATGGGTGCTTTGATTATGACTCACTCAGATGATAATGGTCTGGTTTTGCCTCCGAAACTGGCTCCTTTCCAGGTTGTAATCGTTCCTATCTTCCGTAGTGCGGAGCAGCTGGCTCAGATCGATGAGCGGGTAGCTGAAATCTCAGCAAAATTAAAGGCTTTGGGTATTTCCGTAAAATATGACAATTCGGATAATAAAAAACCGGGTTGGAAGTTTGCCGAATATGAGCTTAAGGGTGTTCCGGTACGTTTAGCTATGGGCGGACGTGATCTCGAAAACAATACCATCGAAGTGTTCCGTCGAGATACATTGACCAAAGAAACAATTTCACAGGAGAATATTGATCAGACAATCAAAAATCTACTAGATGAGATTCAGGAAAATATTTTCCGCAAAGCATATGACATGCGCGAATCGACAACAAAAACAGTAGACACCTGGGAAGAGTTTAAAGAGCGTATCGAAGAGGGTGGCTTTATTTTGGCTCATTGGGATGGTACTCCTGAAACGGAAGAATATATAAAAGAACAAACGAAAGCAACAATCCGTTGTATTCCTTTGGAAGGCGATAAAACACCGGGTGTTTGTATGGTTACAGGTAAACCTTCAGCACAGCGTGTGTTATTTGCGCGTGCGTATTGATTTTTTCGAATATAAATTATATAGAAGCGATTGCTCCGAAGGGGGTAATCGCTTTTTTATATAGTATGCGACGCTGGGGAATGAACTGAAATCGATCGTGTAATCGGTCGTTTGAACTAAAGCTTAAATTTTCGTGTTCCATTATCAGTAAACTTAATATTTTCGATTATGAATACTGTACCTGTTTCTAACCAGAAGCTTACTGCTTCCTTTTTATTCGGATTGCGAATGGTATCGGGATGGTTGTTTTTCTCCGCATTTTGGAGAAGAGTCGTATTGATGCCAGAAAAACTGGATCCTTCTTCGATGGATTATGTTGGTATCAAATTCAATACATTTCTTCCTCACGCCGTGGGAATAGAGTCGATGTTAGAGTTTCTGCTTACTCATCAGGAGTTGCTATTTGCTTTTCTTATAATATTTACCATTATAGAAGGTTTATGCGGACTCGGACTGATGCTCGGATTTTTTACACGCCTTACGGCATTAGGAACAACTTGTCTTTCTTTTGGTATTTTACTTGGAGCCGGCTGGTTGGGATCTACTTGTCTTGACGAATGGCAAATCGGTGTCGCAGGAATTGCTTCGGGGCTAACGTTGATGATGATGGGTAGTGGCTATTTTTCGCTTGATAATCTGATATTCGGAAGCAGGCTAATCGATGGTAAACATCGACGGTTGATTTGGATTACGTCCGGTAGATTGCCTGTTGAGGATCGTACGCTAAAGAATTTGGGATTCTGGTTCGGAATTATAGCCATATTCATTACGATCTGGTCGAATCAGGTGCTTCATGGTGGCGTATGGGGCAAACTGTTCAACTATTCAAAGAAAACGGTTGTAGAGGTAAGTAATACTTCTGTCAGCTCCGATCGTCTAAGCTTTGAAGTTTTCCGTACGGGTGGATCTGATGTTTACGGGGCTTTTGTAATTGAAATGGCTATCGTCGATTTTTACGATAACCCTGTCTGGAAATATGAGTTTGCCACAAACGGGATGGAGGGAAATAAAACAACAGCCTTTGATATCAATAATATTTATGTATCTAAAGTGAAAACGGCTCCCTTCAGCCTCGAGATTCCTTTAGGAGCCAAAGCAAGTATAACTACGCAGGACTCTGTCTTTGCTAAGCTTCCGTTAGGAAGTTATAGTTTGAAACTCACAGATGTGAGTGGGCTTGTCTGGAAGCAGGATTTTCGGATAGATCGTTAACTTGCAGACGATTTATGTTTGTTACAATTTAAGTTTATCCATTCCTCTGCCTGCATTCAGTATTCCCCATCCCCAACGATTATCGGGGAGAGGGGAGGAGGATGCAGGAATGGCGGTGTCGCGTATGATTTGCCGGGCTTCCTCAAAAGTGAGATCCGGCTTTTCTTGCAGCCATAAAGCAATGGTTCCTGCAACGATCGGTGCAGCTTCGGATGTGCCCTGAAGGATGCCCATGAAATAATTCTGGTTCGGGAATTGTACTTGTTTGACTCGATAATATGCTGGAGGGTAGGTCCCATTAAAAAAATGACTGAAGGCCGACACGACGCCGTATCCAGGGCAACTGATATCCGGTTTGATACGTCCGTCAGCAGTAGGACCGGATGAGGAGAAATAGGCTACTTCACCCAAAATGGCAGCCGGTCCATAGCTATAAGCTTTCATATCTGTGGATATCCAGTCTTTTTTTGTGCAGAATGCTCCGGCACTGATGATACTTTTTCCTGTCCCACCGATCTCACTTACTGTATTTGTCGTTGAACCTTTTTGAAAAGGAGAAGCCTGATTCAGATTGCTGAAAGTTCCATAGGAGAGCCAGGTTGAGATGGAACAGACTTGTCCGGAAGAGATTTTTAAAACAGGAATGTAAGATTGCGGAAGATTCGACGTGATGTTTACTTGCACCATTATCGTGGGCTTCTGATTGTATTTGTTTATTTCGCCCGCGATTTGAATTACGACTAAAGTAGAGTCTCTGCCCAGATTAAATGAAAATACTTTTCCTGTAGTTGAAGAAATACTTGTAGTAGAACCGATGTGTTTTCCGGAAAGTGTATCTATCAAAATGACTGCAGCAGAGAAGTCTTTTCCAGGTTGTCCCCAAATATCAGCAATCATTTGATTTGTACTCTTATTCGGTATCATTCCGCTCAATGAGACTGTGTCGGAGTTGTTTGCTTTGGGAAAGTCAGCTTCAAGATAAATCGGTAAATTCCCATCATTGCCAACAGAACCCGTAAATAACAGACCAGGCTGAATCATATGATCACACAGTCTGTCAAAAGAAGAGGTCCCGTCATGTGGGCCTATCGATGAACCCAGACTGAAATTTATTACGCAGGGTTTATTTTGTTGGCGAGCATAATCCGCTATATATCTTAATCCATCGGCAATTCCAGTATCGGTTCTGTTTGTAGAAACCAAAACTATCTCTGCGTCCGGTGCTAAACCATAATATTGAGTTCCTGCCCCGCTTCCTGCCGCAATACCGGCTACGTGTGTGCCGTGGGTTTCGGTTTTTGTATCAGTACCGGCATTGAGTATCGCATCCTTTTGTATTAATTCATTCCCGTAAGAGTATATATCGGGTGGTGTTCCCGGATTGATCTGCTCCCAAACTCTTGATATTCGGTAAATGGATCCTGTTGAATCATAGAAATCTGGATGTGTATAATCGAAGCCATAATCTACTATCCCCATGATAATACCCTTTCCGGTATATGCTCTGTTTTGTGCGATCGGACGTAATAATAACTGGGCATTTACGGCAGGACGCGCAACATCCAAATGAAACTCGGCCTTTCTGGTCAGTTCAAAGCGAATAATGCCTTTTAGTTGAAGAAACTTGCATAGGGAATGAAGGGGAATCATGGCACTCGAAAAAAGCTCATCGCTTTGTGTGAAAAAAATTCCGAGTTCTTTCAATTGTTTCAATTTGAAGCCGCTTTCAACTTCCAGAAATCCACTAATGCAGAATATTGAATCTTTTAGTATCCCTGTTGGGAACTGCTTCATTATATCCGCTGAGGGAATATATTTTTCCGGTATCGAGCAAAGAGGAATTTCCTGATTCAGTGTGTGAATGAAAAGACGGGCATAATTACTTAAAAACGACGGATATGCTGTGGAGGAGAATGCTTCCGTCTGAGACGTTATGACCGAGGTTATCGGAATATGATGACCAGAAGGACGATGGGTGGCTATGCATCCAGTAAAAAGCAGAATTATAAAAAAATGCAGGAATCTTTTCATCTGTAAATAATTGTTTTTTAACACTAAGGTCAAATGCAACAAATTCACCTCACGCCGGATATGTCCTGCATAAGGTGAATTAGAGCAGTTTATGAACCGGTTTGTTACAACATTTACAACATTCTACATCCATTACAAGTTTAATTCTACGAGAACTTTAGCCCTTCGATCAATACTTTTTTGCCATTTTGTATGGTTGTTGCAAAAAGATATGTACTTCCACCTTCTTTGATTTTGGTTTTTTTTCGGAGTTCATCTACCGATAGAGGAAAATTTCGTACCGTAATATTCGCTTTGGGAATGTTTCCTGACAATTTTTTTATTTGACTGGAAGCAAAATCATGTGTTTGTGTTACCCTGAAAATCCTTCCAGGAAAATTTTCTACAGGTGCATCAGATGTGTACAAATGGCTGTTGATATGTAGTTTCTGGAGATTGAATTTCGTGGATATCGAACGGAAAGCTCCTGATTTCATTATAGATGCATTCGGTTCATATAGGAATTTTCCTATTTCGAAAGCATATTCAGGAAACGCATTTTCTTCTTCTTGCAAGAAGAAGGAAAAAGTGTTTTCACTACCGTCAGTATTATAGTTCACACAAACAACCTGTACATCTTCGTTAACTGTTTCTTTGTCGAGTAAAAGTATAAGCTCCTTGCACTCGTTTTTTACAGAGAGCACATGAATTTCACGAGTTTCCGGAAGGAGCGACAATGTTCTGGAGATATCCGCCATTGGGGATACCTTAACTACGATACGTTTCGCTTTCTCAAAAAGAAGAGACCTCATACCAACAATATCGGGTTCACATTCCTGAAGGTCGAAAAGCCTTTTGTTTACTCCACTTCTTCTTGCCGGATCGAGATAAATTGTATCGGCAAAGGGTATTTCGATTTCCTGGCTATCCGCATGGATTACTTCGATGTGATTGGCATTCAGGCAACAGAAATTGTGACGAGCTGCTTCGCAATATTCTGCAAAACGTTCGATGTAAAATGATTTACGGGTGGCTTTGCTTATATAATAGGTATCAGCACCTAATCCTCCGGTTAGGTCACAAACTGTATCACCGGCAATCAGTCGCTGTTTATATGCTGCCGTTTGATAGGATGAACATTGTTCGGCTGCAATTCGGGAAGGCAGTATTATATCCGGGTTTGCATACCATTCTGGTAATTTGTCCTTAATCTGTTTGCGGGCCAAAATCTGATCGGCTATAAATGCCATGTCTAGATCAGGATATCTGGATGCCGCCAATAATAATTTAGCAGCATCTTCTTGCATGTGTTCGTTGATAAACCGTAGGGTTGTAGTATCGGTTTTAAGCATGTCAGCGGGTATATTTTCGAGGGTAACGTAATATAATGGCCAAAATGGCAGCGATACCCATCAAGAATGGATAATATAAATAACGAATGATGGAGAGAGGGGAAATCCCGGCTAAACTCGACGCGATCAAAAGTTGAGCACCATAAGGAATAATACCCTGAATAAAGCATGAGAATGTATCCAAAATACTCGCCGATTTGCGTGGATCAATTCCAAAACGAGAAGCGATATCTTTTGCGATCGGGCCGATAGTGATCACCGCAATGGTATTGTTGGCAGTACACATATTGGCAAAACTGACTAAGGCCGCAATACTTAATTCTGCTGCACGGGATGAATTCACTTTACGTGTCAGGCCGTTGATGATATACTGTATGCCGCCCCCCCGACGAATCATTTCAAGCATTCCTCCGGCAAGCAGTGTAATGATACACAATTCGCCCATTCCGACGATACCGTCGCCCATCGCCCCAACCCAGTCGAAGAGATTCAGACTGCCCGTTGCCATTCCGATTATGCCGGAAGAGATGATCCCAAGAACCAATACAACCATTACATTGATGCCGGCTATGGCCGATCCTAGTACAAGAAGATAAGGAAGAACTTTGATCCATTCTACGGACTGCCTGTCCGGGATGACTGAAATATCACTCCCCATAAATATATACATGATGAGAACGATAATGGCTACAGGCACCACGATCATACTGTTTACCTTGAATTTATCGCGCATTTCGCACCCTTGTGTCTTTGTCGCTGCAATGGTCGTGTCAGAAATAAAAGAAAGGTTGTCGCCGAAAAAAGCACCACCAACCACAACGGCCATCATGAATGGTAGTTCGAGCCCGGCTTTTTCTGCAATTCCCATCGCGACAGGAGCGAGTGCTACGATCGTACCTACAGATGTACCTACAGAAAGAGAAATAAAACAAGCCGATGCGAAAATTCCGGCAATAAGCAGGTTGTCGGGCAGTATATCCATGGCTAAATGAACGGTTGCATCAACTGCGCCTGTGGCTTTTGCAGTTTGAGCAAATGCGCCCGCGAGAATAAAAATCCATACCATCAACATGATATTCGGATTCGCGGCACCTCGCGAAAAATGTTCGATACGATCATTCAGAGAACCTTGAGATATCAATAAAGAGACGATCGATGATATCACAAATGCCACGGTTATGGGAACTTTATAGAAATCGCCAATCAGAATGGAAGTAAATAGATATACCATCAGAAAAACAGCCAATGGCGTTAGAGCCCATATATTTGGTTGGATTTTTATACTCATTCGGTAAATATTAAAAAGGAGGATTGATTAATTAAAGATTGATTGTAGCTGGCAAAAATACGAATTACCTTCGAAATAAAGTAGGATACATTTTCTGTAGTTAGAGAAAAACTCTCAACTTATACTAAAATATTATTTGTGTTGTTATCCTCCTGATGCAGAGTTGTTGTTTAATAGAGTGCTATACAACATGTACAACCTCAAATAACTTCGTATAGCATCGAACTTATTTGAGGTTGAGAAATATGAAACTATGTGTTCGCAAATGTTTTCGCGAATTATGAGTTTATTGAAAACTGTTTTTTATCAACTTCACAAACTCATCAAAGGGCATTTCTCCCATCGCCATTTTGGGTTTTCCCTTCATGGGGATGAAAATGAAAGCCGGTGTACCTTGAATATTGTACAGTGCTGCCAGTTCTGGATATTCGGATGCTTCTATCTTAAAGAAATCTATGTCCGGAAACTCCTCGGTGGCTTTGTTTACTATTGGCCACATGGCCTTACAATGCGGGCATTCGGTTAAATAGAACTCAATTACGGTGTTTCGTCTTATTTCATAGGGGGCATGTTCTCCCAGGTCGTAATTGATAATTTCGTTCTTAAAGGAATGATGGTCCAGGTTCTTAATCATGACAACGAAAATTAGAAGTTTCTACTTTTCCTATAACAATTCGGATAGTCGAAAGGTTATCTTAATAGATTGGAATAGATTTTAACTGAGATAATAGTATCTGTGTACTTGTGTAAAAAAATAAAATATTAATTTCACGCAATTTTAATTGTTAATTATCCTGTGATAGGATTTATTGAAGAAAGGAGGTCTCTATGATGAATTATCAGGTATGTGACGGTGGGTTTGCTCCTGTAGAAAAATGGGTTCCGGGTTGTTGGATTGAGGTTACAGCTCCGACTATGGTAGAGCTGGATGAATTGCATAAAAAATATGATCTGCCTATAGATTTCATCAAGGATATCGAAGATGTCGAGGAACGTCCCCGTATTGAAGTAGAAGACGGTTGGTTGATGACGATTGTTCGTATTCCATATAAAATTGAAGAGAGTTCTTCTCCGTTTAGTACGGTGCCGTTTGGTGTTTTACTGAAGGGGGATGTGTTTATCACCATTTGTCATTTTCAGACGGATATGGCTTCTGATTTTGTACGATATACTGTCAGAAAGAATATCAGCAACCGGATGGATATCGATTTATTGCTTTCTTTGTTTTTATCTTCATCTGTTTGGTATCTGAAATATCTGAAACAAATGAATCAGCAGATAAAAGAAGCAGAACGTTCGCTTGAGGAGTCAATTCGTAACGAGGAATTACATCAGTTGATGCGTTTCGAAAAATGTCTGGTATATTTTATTACCTCTCT
>JBOFCW010000146.1:0-3790 GCA_051646395.1 Bacteroidales bacterium | reverse complement strand
GTTTCTGCAAGAGGAGCAGCTGATGTAACGATTGAAAATACTGTTTTCACGCAGAATATGGCAACGGCCAAGACCGGCCTTGCGGGAGGAGCGTTGTTGATGGAACAAAGCTCATTCCTGAAGCTTGACGGATGTACGTTGAGTGAAAACAAAGCACTGAACGGTGCCGCTATCGCTGTGAACGGAAGTAAATGGGATAAGGCACCCGGCTTCGGAAAAGTGGATATCCACAATACATTGATTGAAAAATCGAACTTAAATACCATTTTCCAGGAAAAAGGATCTGACGGTAAAGTGAAAACATTGTATGCAGCCTTTGGTGGCGCTGTTTATTTTGATGGTGGAGGAACAGCCGGAACAGAGGTTAATCTGGTAAATTGTACGCTGGATAATAATCATGCCAAAGAAGCTGCGGCTATTTTCGCAGATAAAGCGGCTACGTTGAATATGACCGGATGTGTTGTTTCTAACAATGCTGCTTCTTGTCAGTTCGCTGCCATGAAATACAACGGTATAGGAACTACAGGACGTCTGAAAGATTGTGATATCAGAGGTAGTGTTTTCTATCAGGTAAAAGAGTATAACATGATGACCGTATTCGCAGGTAGCGGAGCGATTCTGAATATCGAAAACTCGTTGATCCGTGATAACAAAGAAACTGAAGAAAGAAAATCGGCTGTCGCTTTCGGTGTTCGTGGCGGTGGTACGATGAATCTGGTAAACTCTACTATAACCGGGAACTCGGGAAGAAACCTGGCTTTTATCGATGGTAAAGTGGATATCGATGGAAAAACTGTTTTTTCTTCTCTGAACCTGATTTCATGTACGGTAGTAGATAACCCGGAATGTGTTCAGTCAGAGAAATTGTTCCACAAAGACAAAATTTGTTTCATCCATTCTTACAATTCGATTTTCGCCAATAACCTTGTTAAAGGAGCTGAAACAACTGATGCGTTTAATACTTTCAAAAACTCGGTTTTGGGTAAAAAAGTACACGATGCGGAAGGTGCGGTAATTGCTGATCTGGAGTTTGACCGTAAATTTATGATGAGTAAAAATCTTGTAGATAAAGGTGGCAAAACGATGGTGTTTGAATTAGAACCACATGAGCCGGAAGAAGAACTTCCGAACTGGGCTGTTACAAACGGTATGAACGCAGCTGCATTGGCTGCATTGGCTCCGTCTTATCCTTTCAGTGAAGAGATATTGAAAGCTGACCAGAGAGGTGTTCAAAGAGCAGGTACTTGTATGGGTGCATATACAGAAGGCGTATTCGATTCTTTGGAGCAGCCGGTAATGAATACCGAAAGTTCTATCTATAGCTATGGCAATACATTGGTTGTTGAAAATGTAGAGAACCAGGTTAAAGTAGAAGTGTTCACAATGAACGGATCGAAGGTTTATGACTCTGTTTTACCTGCAGGTAAACACAACATCGAACTTTCTGCAAAAGGTATCTATATCGTAAAAGCCGGAAATAAAGTGGCCAAGGTAGCGATGTAATCTCTTTGTAAAAAGATTATTCACAATAGAAAAAGGTGGATTCCGAAGTCTTAGGGCTTGCAGGAATCCACCTTTTTTTATTTTAGTGCTAAATATATAAAATAATAAAAATATAATATAACTTTGATAATTGAGAGACAAGGGAGGATATGATTTATAACGAATAATGTATTCTCAGAAGGGATGAATTCAATGAAATTAAAATCTAATTATTATGAATCTTAAAAATTTACTTCTTAAGTTGGTTTTAGCATCTCTTTCATTAGTTAGTATTGCCGTATTTGCGGAAAATGGTCGTTTGTATGTGAAGCCGGGAGGAACTGGCGATGGCTCATCCTGGGCGAAAGCAGTGGGTTCTGTAGATGCAGCCTTGGCATTGTTAACGCAAGATTGCAAAACCGATCTTTGGTTTGCAGTTGGAGAATTTAAATTAACCAAAAAGGCTTTAATACCCCGGACTGTGAGCTTGTACGGTGGCTTTTCAGGAAATGAAACTTCACTGGAGCAGCGGGATATGAGTAAAAAAACAACCATTTGTGGTGGTGCTTTCCCAACGCTTTTGGCTGAAAAAAGAAATGAAGGACAGGATCCTACTTATATCGATGGGTTTATCTTTACCGGAACAAATCAGGTTACGGTAGCAGACGGGGGAGTTGCCGGGAATATCGAGTTAAGAGGAGGTCGAAATATAAGCAATTGCATCATCCGTGAAAATGGTTATCAGAAATGTGGTGGCGTTTATGCGGGTGAGGATGCGATGATTGTGAATTGTTTGTTCTATAAGAATATAACGACATTGGCGTCCGCATGTGTTACGATAGGAGCTACTGCACAGGTGATCAATTGTACGATCGTGAATAATTTTGGTGATAAGAATAGCTGGGGTGGACTTCGTGTGAGCGGAGTTGATACGAAAATAGTCAATACGGTTATTTGGGGTAACTCGAAAACGGAAGATGGTGTGGAAAGACCTTATCAGGTTCGTATCGATGCGGATGGATACGGCACTTTCGACCATTGTGCGATTCAGGGTGAATTATCTGGTGGTGCGGTGAGTTGGAAGACTCCGAAACAAATGATAAGTTGTCTGAATCTCAATGCCGGCAACGACCATGCGGCAGGTCCGGGGTTTGTAAACGTAGTTGGCGATGATTACCAACTGAAGAATGAATCACCTCTGTTGAATAAAGGAAATAATGCTTTTGTTGCAACAATTCCGACAGATTTGCTTGGGAAGCAGCGCGTGCAGGGTGGTACCGTCGATATGGGAGCTTATGAAGCTGCAAATGGTGCCGGCTTTGATGCTGTATATGAAGGTGCTTCTTTAATCGCATATCCTAATCCTGTTAAGGATATAGTAGTGGTAATAGCAGATAATGCCATCCGCGCGGAAGTATATACTTTAGCCGGTAGTCTGGTTTATCAAAGCGGCATTGAAACAAACGGACAGTTGAATTTGTCAGACTTGACTCCTGGTTATTATCAATTGGTAGTCTACACGCATAACGGAATTCGTAAAATGCCTGTAGTTAAACAATAAATTCAGCAACGTCTTTTTTATAATTTAAATCAGGTATTCATTTAGATATATATTATTTTTTCATTAAAGTCAGATGCGCCATTTATATACATTTTATTGGGTATCTCAACTTTAAGTGAGTTATGGGATTTTATTTAGTCTTCATGATTCGAAAAGAATACCGGTGAACAAGAAAAGGTGGATTCCGTTTAATTCCGGAATCCACCTTTTCTTGTTTCTGTTTCTTCGCTCCTGTTGAAGTTTACTTGCGGATTACTTTGAAACTTATTTGTTCGTTGCCCGAATAAACTTTGAATTCGTAATATCCGGAAGGGATATTTTGCAACGAATATTCGTTTTCATTGTTTCCCGTATAGCTTCTGATCAATTGGCCGTTGACTGAATACAATTCGGCCCGATCTACGGTAATTCCCTCAACGACGATTCGATTGTCTGTCGGATTCGGGAAAATACGGGCATTGATAATTCCGGATTGATAGATCGATAAACTATTATCTACCTGAAAAGATACGATGTTCGAGACCGGATCTGTTCTTTTGTCCATTTGTATTTGTGCTGTATACTTTCCTTTATCAAATTTTCGGAGAATCCCCAATTCACTCAGATTGCTATTTAACCGGATGCGCTCTGTTTCGGTTTGTGTGTCAGCGTTTCGGATTACCAAATAAACGTCAGGTGAAAGTGGTTTGTCTGAAAGCATAAAGGCGATGTATTCTTGTTCGGGAAAAACGGAACCGGACATGCTCA
>JBOFCW010000118.1:0-9193 GCA_051646395.1 Bacteroidales bacterium | reverse complement strand
AGATCGGCATATGTGTAAATATAATATTCGATCAGCTCACTTAATGTATAATCCTTTAATGAATCAGCAGGCATCCGAAGCAGATTGATCAGGTATTTTTCGGCTATCGCCTGAAACAGTTGTTCTTTGTTGCCGAAATAATGATACAATAATCCGCGGGATAAACCTGTTGCTTTCTGAATATCACTTATAGATACGGAGTCGATCCCCTTAAGCAAAAGTAACAGGTAGGTCTTCTCTAAAATAAGCGCTTTTGTATCTGTATTTTCTGTCATAATCAGACTCTATTGAACGTTCGTTCAACAAATGTAATTCATAATCTCAAATAATCATCTTTCCAGTTACAAAAAAGTTTGTAAGCCTGTACGCAAAGAACACAGTGCTGTCGATATTCGTTTCTCTATTGTTTTCACACTCACCGACTGAAGTACCGCTATATCTCTGTATTTCAATCCTCTGCTCCGGCTCAGCATGAATGATTTTCTCGTTTCGGCAGGTAGTTTGGCTAAAATACGTGTAACCTCTTTTTTGAGTAAAGACAGATCCATTCCGTCCATACGAAAATCATCCAGCGCAATCTTATTCATCTGGGTATGAAAAGCTACTTCAGACAAACTGCCATCGAGGTGCTTAGAGCGTTGTGCTTGTTTACGCAAGGAATCAATACATAGATTACGGGCTATAGTAAAGATATAAGCCTCTCTTTTTTCATTATTATATAAGGATGTTCTACGTTGCCATAGAATCATAAACAGATTCTGGATAATATCGGCTGTCTCCTCCTCATCTCTTACATATTCGAAAATAAACCGTTTAAGCCGGCTGGCATAAATGCGGTACAAATCCTCGAACTGTTCAACCTCCACTCCGTTATTTTTAATCGTATTTAACATCTTCCGTTTTTTTGATATACACCCTTTTGAAAGGGATATTACAACGACATGACAGGCTTGTTTCCTAAACATTAAATGCTCGTATCAAACTTATGTCAAGTCATTGATTTACCCCCGTATCAACCCTCTTCAGGTAAATCTATAAAACATGTATGTAGAAAACAAGTATCAACGATTCAGCATCAACCGGACTGCTACCCCGAAACTTGAATTAGAAACCGGGAAGGCTGCGGATGAAACCAGCGGAGTGTTAACTTGTTTGTCATAGAATCCACGCAGATTCAATGAGCGGCTCAGGGTATAATCCGCAGACAACCGGAAGGTGAATGTACTCGTGCCGGTAGTCGGTTGGGTATAACCCTCCTCTATTTTACGAATCATGACCTCGCTACGACGATAAACGACATCAGCCAGGAACTTCATTTCATTTTTGATTGAGGATTGCTTCCCTCCTTTTGCTTTATAAAAGAGACGAAGGTCGGGAATTGTGTATCCTCCACCAACAATATATTCGGTGCTTAATTGTTCGACTAACTGAACCGACCCTATATTCAGAGCCAGCGACCGGCTATTCTTCACCTCAGCCTTTCCGCTGATATTGCTTTTAGTCATCACATTGACTCCGATAAGCGGACTGAAACTCTCATTGACAACTACTGCCCCGATATCATACATCGAAGATGGCAACGGTTGTTTTGTCAATTGATCCTGTACATAGCCAAACCCGTCTTCAGATTCGGCGTAATTTATAAATGTAGAATAGTTAGCTATGCCATAAGTACATTTATATGCATGGGTAAGATTAAAGCTTTTGAAGTGTTTCTTTATGAATGGCAATTGAATTAAGCCATCATAAGACGCTCTCCAGTTTGGAATCATACTCAGCAGCCCCGGAAAGAAAGACAATGAGGTCTTCTCAGGACTTCGGCCGGTATAGGCAGCAATAAAAGCCGGAATCAGCACATCCGGTGTGTTTTTATTTACAGGCGAAACCGATGGATCATACGGTTTTCCGGCTAAAATATTTCCTTCCATAAAGCCCTGAGAAGGATAGGCCGAACCCATATACTGATTGGTCAGTCGACCGGCAATAACATCTCTGTAAGCAACAAAACGATCAAAAAAATCAGACTGATATCCCCCACGCGCATTGGATGTTCGCAAAGAAGACGAGAGAGCCATAAAACTCATCGAAATATTCCCGGTCTGTATCATAGGTCGCCCAACATACATAAAGTTTATCTGATTATTTTTTCCTTGTGTACGATGGGCTGTCAATGCTATTTTCAATCCTTTCACCGGCTCAATCTGCGCCTGTATCTGAATATCTTCATTGAAATTAGACATCGCAGGTGTAACAACCGAGTCATTTACAATCATCCAGCCACGGCTAATCGCTTTGTCCACATAACTCTCATCCGTAAACCCAAAGGCAAAATCAAGTCCCGGAGATAAGAATCCCTGATTGCGACGCTGCCCCAACATATCTCCGACCTCCGGATTGAAAGACGGAAGATGCAGTCCGCCCGAACGGCGGTAACTGATTGAAGCTGTCCGCACCGACATCAAAGCGCGTGAAGCATATTGTGCAACCTCATACCATTTTGAATCACGAGGATCTTTAGCTGCACGAATAGTCAGGCGCAATTCCTGATCTTTATCAGAATGTACCTGAATCGAATTATCATCCCGCACAGTAAATTTCACCTTTACGGCCGTACTATCCTGATCTTTGGCAGAAAGTGTCAGATAACGCGTATTCAGATTGTGACGAACCATCCGTTTATCGTCTTTCTTCAACGATATCTTTTGAATGTGAATTAACTTTTTCTGATTTCCGGAAGCCACATTTTTCTTCTCCGCCTTTTTATTATTACCGGAAGAAAATCGCTGATTCACTCGCTTCAAAAACTTAGACTTATTATAAAGCCCCTCAAAATTGAGCCGTAAATCACCATTCCAGTTTCCGGTATTACGGATTATATTACCCAGATTCGTTTCATCATCAATCACAGCCCCTCTCTCCCAATTATATGTCGAGGCATATTTAACATCCAGATTGGTCCAACTTAAAGCCGGAATCTTATTGATAGGCACAGTGAACTGAAAATTCGCAGTCTGACCATAATTCATCGGATGCCCCAGCTCAGCGATACTCATCATGACTGAATCCTTCCACAATCTGTATTCATCCGGCAAATCGCGTCTGTTTACTCTTCCGTCAGGCTCATCAATACGTGCATTTGTACCACTACGGAAAGCAAATTTTATGTGCTTGGTCAAATCCCAACGCAACGTAAATTCTCTATCCCAAAGGAAATCCTTACGAAAAGAAAGAAGACCTTCATTCACATCTCCCGGTGCACTAAGATCGCGGTAAAGCGATTCAAAATAGTAGCGCATCATAGAGGTTGTAAATGTGATATTCTGCGGCATATAATTTAACTGGATCTCCTTAGCTATCTTCCAGCTTTTCCCTTTAACCTTCTTAAATGGCTCCCACCCTTTATACATCGGAGTATAGGTGTATGCCAGATTCCCTCTGTAATCGGCAGAACGCTCAAACGCAACAGAAGGACTATGCTTTTCTAATCCGTTAAAACCATAACTTAGCGTAAAGTTTGCCGGATCATAAGGCATAGGGCGCTTACTTGCAATATCTACTTTAAAATTCGTCACACTAAAGCTTTTATTGCGCACAACATCCTGAGCAAAACGCTTGATCGAGTCGCGTTCTGCCTGATTTAACGCCTCACGCATTGCATCGGACATCTCGATATCCTGATCCAGCGGATTGTACTTAGGTGTAGTCACCTGCTCGGAATAAGCATAATAGACAGGTGCCTTTACCTTTATTTTCTCAGGTAAGAAGCGACCCGCATCCACATTGGTTGCTATGTTATACTGATAGAAATCATCCATACGTCTTTCCGTAACGGATTGTTCGACCGAACCAAATCCGACCGTTTCCTTACGTCCGCTGAAATTGACATTGGCTATATCAGAGAACGATATATTCTCGTTGCCCTGAAAAGCCCATCCGCCCTCTTCGTTAAATTGAGCCAGGCGCAATTCATTCACCCATATTTCACCCGATTTTACTGTCCGTGCATTATTCCGCACTCCGATCATGATCGTTTTAATATCCGATAATGAAGGGTTACCAACCACTGTTGCCCGATTTTTTGGTTTCTCCGGATCAACAACCGAATACGGTGTGGCAAAAGTTACATTTGAACCATTTTGCCGCTTTTCTCTGTTTCGCTCGAGTTTTAAATTCGTAAATAACTCCAGGGGCAAATCAAACATATTCTGTTCGGGCCATACAATTTCCCTGTCTGCGGTACTATTGTTGTTATAAAAGCCCGGAGGAGTAAGACGAAGGGGAATTTCATATTCGTAATAATTACTTTGGTAATCGGTACCAATACGTAAAAAGACACTCAGTTCTCCGCTTCGCAAATCAGTTGGATCATCTATCAGTTTCTCTGCATGAACAAACATCTGCAGACGCTTATACTGACGCATATCCAGGGCCGTATTCTTATATACTGCACGGGCATCTGCCGGTGAGAGCTGCTGTACATTCAGCACCAAAGACTGCTCATTAAGCTGGCGCAGTTGGGGCTGTCCCGGATCCACAATACGTGAAACGCCCGGAGGCAGAATGTAATTGACTGGCTCCCGCGAAGCATTTTCTTCGATATTCACAGCCGACACATCCAAGGTCGCATCTGAAACCGGCATGACATCAGGAGCATGCAACGGCTTCTGGTATTGACGCCAATCGCCCCGAACCAGTTCTAACGAGCCGAAACGAAGGACTGTCGAATCCCGAAATCCTGTCATAAAAAGGCGAACAAATCGTACAGCTTTAAAGTCGCGGATATTACCTACTTTTTTCTGGTAGTCACGAATCGGAATCTTAAACTGATACCAGCTCACATCCTCTTCTTTCCCATTTCTCAGTTTCACCCGGGAGGTTCGTTTATCTACAATGAAGTTATAACCTACCTTCATCGACTCCCGCTTAATAGCAACCTGATACTGATAATATCGCTCATATTCACTTAAGGTATTGTCCTGATTGGCATCCTCAACATCCGGAACAACCTTGTAGGAGGTATCATACGTTTCGGGAGAGTCGGACGAGGCTGGCGAGTTACCCTCTGTTCCGTTATACCGTTTGTAACGCTCCAGAATTGTTTTCCCGGCACGATCCCAGTCAGAACCCCGGTAATAATGATAATTATCACCACCCGGATCATTAATCGGAGAATATTTATCCGCATCCCATTTTGCACGGGTTTGCGGAGAAATTTTGTTTTTCAATTCCTCTATATAATTCCGGTAAGTCGGATAAGCATGCTCCGTTTCGGTGTTTATACCATTCAGTCCGACATCCTGCATACGTCTGGCTCCCGGAGTGTTATCAAAAGCATAGGTAAGCGATTGTCTTTTGGGAACTCTACCCCAGTAAGTATCTTCGACCAATGAAAGATCTCCATCTATCGGAAGACCATTCTCATACATCTTCCGACCGTCTTTAAGAATATCTTCCGATACATCCCCTAAGTTGAAAACCAGTTCTCCACCACTGGATGTCCCGTCTTTATCTTTAATAAAAGGATCGAGCATCCAGAATTCAATATATTCAATATTAGACGCTTCAAAGTCGGTATTATCCAGTTTACGCATGATTCCACCCCAACGCTGTTCGGGAAACTCCAGATAACCATCACTACCCATATAAAGCGCATCTACATTATAGGGACCACGCTCTTTGGGGTAATAAGCTAAGTTTAAAACCTGAATAGTCGGTATTTCATTATATCCGGCTTCTTTGTTTGGATACAGCTCCTGCTCCATGATTTCCCGAACCCAATGATCCGACAACTGATCTTTATCATTTTTTATATGAGAAGGAGTCAATGAGGAGTTTTTACGGGTAAACAAACCATCCACATAAAACCAGTTTATAAGACTTCTGTTCTTGCCATAATAGTTGACACCATTCTCAGACAGACGATCCGCATATAGAGGATTTATCAGCTCTATGGGTGTGCTTGCCAATATCCAGGCATAGGGATTTTTCAGGTCAATTGCCATCTTTGTCGATTCGAAATCATCAACATACGCAATACCTTGCCGGGATAACTCCTTCGGATGTCCGGGTACTAACTGCGCAAACTCTGCATTCAGAGTCATTTGAGAAGGTACTGTTGCATTGACAAAAGGAATTTTATCCATCAGATCAGTTAGCCACTGCGACTCTTTCCGGTACTGCATATTAAGCCCCCAAATTGTATTGCTTATGGACTCATCACCCATAGATACTTTCTGCGTCATTGGCTTCTCACTTAAATGCATGAGTGTTGCACCTAAATTAAAATTTTTATTAAAAGCATAGACCGCATCCAGCCCTAAAAGCGTTTTGCGCTGCATACTAAACATCGACTGATTTTCAAGTGTCACACTGACAGGCGTTCCTGAATCGATTAAACTCTGATTCATAATAGTTACAACACCCATCATATAATCGACCGAATAATCGACATTTTCTTTCAACTCTTGTCCTCCAGCCATGACCTTTACAGAACCACGAGGTACATTCATGGCATTCAGGCGGATCTCTGCAGCATTCGTAGCCCTGTATTCGCCCTTCATCCGATATTTATTTTTCTCGGCAAACTGAGCTGCCTCTACCTTCGTAGAATCATACAACTCCTGAAAAACAAATTTATCGGCAATCGCATCATTTCCGATTTTCTTTCGCAAATGCGAACCAAAAGGTTCAATTACCGGAAAAATCAGACGACCGGTCTGTGACTGTATCGTAAACCCTTCTACAAAATCAAAAAATCCATCGGGACGTGGCTCCTGACGAGCATCCAGACGGTCCAGATTCATAACACGCAGCAAAGTTTCATTCCGGATACTTCCCTCTGGTAAATAATTTAAATAAACCCCCGTCGTATCACTTTGATATTGTATTTCTAAACGAAACCGGTCCTTTTCGATTTGTAATGCATTTAACGAATAGATATTCTTCATCATCAATCCCCACATGGGCAAATTAGGAGTCAGTCCGGTTGAACGAAGAAGCTTCAGGTACAAAGATTGCGTATTATTCGTTATGTCTGTAGAAAATTCACCAACCTGATACGTTTTCCCTTCATAGGTATATTCGAAAGCAACAGCCAAGATCTCATCGGATTGCAGTGTCGATTTCAAAGAGATATACCCCAGTTGCTTATTCAATATATATTCCGAAGGATCAAGCTTTCGGGCACTTTCTATCTTATCGTAATCCTGTCCACCATAAATACCGGCTGTTTCAAGTGGCTCAAGCGTCGGATTTACCAGATTGATATTACGAATGGCATTATAGGTCGTTGTAATCTGACCATATAAAGTATTCGCACCATTCTGAGGCAATGGATTCGTTGTTGTTGATTTCCAGAAAGGATTGCCAATCACCCGGGATTCACCCAGATCCATAAATGCCACGACATTACGAGCCTGGTCAAAATAGCCACGCTTATTCGTCACCCATACCTCTACTTTATTAATGATATATCCCGAAGAAATGTAGGGAAGTTTACTCATCGATTTATCGTAAGTATCCCGAAAATAATGAGCTAAAAAGTAGTGCCTGTTTTCATCATAATCCTCAATAGACATTTCAAAAGGCGTAGTCTGAACACCCCCCTGAGTATTAATTACCTTTGATTCGGATTCCTGTTGAGCAACAATCCCCGTTAATCTCAACTTCCCAAATTGCAACCCGGCTTTTATACCAAACAAAGACTGAGTCCCTCTGATTAATCCTCCCGATGAGCTTAAACTCACATTACCGGCTTCAATATGCTTAATGATTTCATCTTCCGAACCCTGATAGGCCAACTTCAGCTTTTGAGCATCAAAGTCAAATGTTGCATTGGTGTTATAATTCATATTGAAATCCATCTTATCACCTACTTTGGCATTCATGTTAAGCTGGATTTCCTGATTAAAATCTAACGAAGTACGTTTACGGGCACGTTCGGATAGCTGTGGATTATTGACAACATTGCGCTGTATGCCGATAGAGAGTTCGGCAAACCCCTGTGTCTGGATCTGAATACCTCCCGGCCCGAAAATCTTTTCAGCAGGACCTAAGGAAAACTTCATATCGAACGGATTGAATATTTGAGGACCACGTGATTCTCCCTCACTGATTGACATTTTTTTTCGATAATACTCACGCATCATGGTTTCCATGTGGTATTGCATGTATTCTTCACGTGTAAGGCTAAAGGGAATACCAATTTCGGTATCACCTATTTTCGAGCGATAGATATAAGAGTTCGTTGAGGGATTGAATTCAAATGCTCCCTTTATATTTTCCGGCGTTGAAAGATCTATCGGAGGCAGTGCATCAAGTTCATTCGGGCTGTTGGCTGTAGTTTTTGCAACCGGATATCTCAACACGAGCGAATCTTTTTTGTTACCTTCAGATGAAGCCGGAATCTGAAAACCTTTAAGTTCAGTATAAGAATAAGAGGTATATCCTGCTCCTACGAGGTAGAAGCAGAATAAAAATATGATTGTATATATATATTTTGATCCTCTATTTAAACGCACGAAAAAACTTTTTTTAGTTTAAAGCATTTTCAGAGCGGCTTTAATTAAATCTTCGACCGAAGCGTTTGGTGAATCTTTCAATAATTTATCTAATGCCTTTTCTGATTGTGCTTTTACAAATCCCAGCATAACTAAGGCTGCTAAAGCTTCATCTTTGGCTTTTGAGTTAACTGAGATTTCAACTAATAACGTAGAATCCTCTGTTTTTATTTTATCCTTCAGATCAACACAGATCCTTTCGGCAGTTTTTTGTCCGACTCCCTTCACCTTTTTCAGTGCTCCGCTATTACCCGAAGCAATTGCTCCGGCTATCTCTTCGACTGTCATCGATGAGAGAATCATACGGCCGATCGAAGCCCCCACACCCGAAACACTAATGAGTAAAAGGAACATTTCACGCTCTTTTTTATCAACAAAACCATATAAGATATGGGCATCTTCACGTATTACCTCGTGAACATATAACTTTATTTCTTTTTTTCCTTGAATAATTGAGTACGTATTCAAAGAAATATTCAACTGATAACCAACTCCGTTACAATCAATTACCGCATAAGCCGGTGTCAGCTCATCTAATATCCCTCTAATATATTCTATCATATTACTTTATTTTCTAAAAAAACTATTACCTTTACGTCGTCAAATATACAACAAAAAATATCATCTATATTTTA
>JBOFCW010000078.1:0-5259 GCA_051646395.1 Bacteroidales bacterium | reverse complement strand
AAATGATTGCCAAAGCGCGTGGAAGTATCTGGGCGAACCGTTGGCGGTTGTTGAAATCCTATTTCGAGAAGGAAACCGGACAACGGTTTGCTTCGGGTATCAAGGTGCTGGCCGAAGTGAATGTGGAGTTCCATGAACTCTACGGTTATTCGCTTGTCGTGAATGATATTGATGCGTCATACACATTGGGTGATATGGCACGCAATCGGGCTGAAATTCTTAAGCGTCTCGATGAAGAGGGGGTAAAGGATATGAACAAGGAGCTGGAGTTGGCTGTGTTGCCAAACCGTATCGCCGTTATCTCTTCCGCTTCTGCCGCAGGATTCGGCGATTTTATGAACCAACTAGAAAACAACGAATCCGGCTTTTGTTTTTATACCCATCTTTTCCCTGCAGTGATGCAGGGCTCGCAAACTGAAGTAAGCATCATCGAAGCGCTCAATAAAATATTTAAACACCGCGACTCCTTCGATGCGGTGGTGATAATCCGCGGAGGAGGAGCGACCTCCGATCTGAACAGTTTCGATAGTTATTTATTGGCACTGAATTGTACGCAATTTCCGCTCCCCCTGATTGTGGGAATCGGTCATGAACGCGATGAAACGGTACTTGATGTGATTGCTCATACCCGGGTAAAAACCCCGACAGCCGCTGCTGAGTTTCTGATCGCCCGTATGTCGGATGCCTATGATCGGATTATCGGATTGCAAGCGGAGATAGATCAGAAGGTAAATGATCGGTTGGATCTTGAGTCGCGCAGACTGGAATTGCTGACCGAAAGAATCCCGTTGTTGGTGGCTCAGCGTCTTGAAAGAGAGAAAAGCCGGATGGAATTGTTCCAAACGGAAGTGGTTTCGCGGGTTCGCCTGATGGTGAATGGCGAAAAGAATAAATTACAAATCCTAACCGTTCGTATTCCGGAAGTTGCCGGGAATCTGATCCGGGGTAGCCGGATGCGTCTTGATTTTCTGACAGAGAATATTCAGGCAGCCGTGCCCCGACAGCTCGAAAAGGCGCACCGGGAGCTTGATACGATGGAAAAGATAGTAGAACTGGTTTCTCCGGAAGCGATACTTAAAAAAGGATACAGTCTGACGCTTCGAAACGGCAAGGTCGTTCGGCAGGTGGAAGAATTACGCCGGGGCGATCGGGTGGTAACGTATTTTGCAGACGGTAATGCCGAATCGATCATCACCGGATTGACCTACGAGAAGCAGAATAAAAATATTTGATATAAAGCATAGGATATGGCAGCTAAAACAGATAAAAAACAGGAGATAACGGAGATTCCATACTCCGACGCGGTTCGCGAACTGGAGGAAATTGTACGCAAACTACAAAGCAACGATTGCGAAATCGACAAGTTACGCGAATACACGGCGCGCTCGGTCGAACTACTTCGCATCTGCAAAGAAAAGCTGTTTCGTACGGATGAGGAGCTTAAAAAATTACTCGAAGAGATTGATTAAACAACAATCAATCGGGAGCGACTGTATGCTTATTGAAAAAAAAAGGTGTACTTTTGCCCCCATTGAAAAATAACCTAATTGTATGTCAGCAAGAAAAGTAAGAGTGCGTTTCGCACCAAGCCCGACAGGGGCATTGCATATCGGAGGAGTAAGAACTGCTCTGTATAATTATCTGTTTGCCAAACAACATGGCGGAGATATGATTCTTCGTATTGAGGATACTGATTCGCAACGCTTTGTGCCGGGTGCTGAAGAGTATATCATCGAGTCGCTGAACTGGCTCGGAATCAAATTCGACGAGGGTGTGGGTATCGGAGGTCCGGGTGCTCCTTACCGTCAGTCGGAAAGACGTGATATCTATAAAAAATATGTTCAGCAATTGCTGGAAGCAGGTCGTGCATATATCGCCTTCGATACGCCTGCAGAACTGGATGCCAAACGTAATGACGTGGCGAATTTCCAGTATGACGCTTCCACACGCATGTCGATGCGCAACTCGCTTTCTTTATCGAAAGAGGAAGTGGATCAGTTGATTGCAGATGGAACGCAGTACGTAGTACGTTTCAAAATCGAACCAAACGAAGATGTAATCGTGAATGACCTGATCCGAGGTGAGGTTGTCATCAACTCAAGCATTCTTGACGATAAGGTTCTTTATAAATCCGCAGATGAGTTGCCGACTTATCATTTGGCGAATATCGTGGATGACCATTTGATGGATGTCTCTCACGTGATTCGCGGTGAAGAGTGGTTGCCTTCTGCTCCGCTCCATGTCTTGCTTTACCGTGCTTTCGAATGGGAAGCTCCCCGTTTCGCCCACCTTCCGTTGTTGCTTAAACCGGATGGTAACGGTAAATTAAGCAAACGTGACGGAGACCGATTGGGATTCCCTGTATTCCCGCTTGAATGGAAAGATCCGAAAACGGGAGATATCTCTTCGGGATATCGCGAAGCCGGCTATCTTCCGGAAGCAGTGATCAACTTCCTTGCGCTGTTGGGATGGAATCCGGGCAATGATCAGGAAATCATGAGCATGGATGAATTAATCAACCTGTTCTCTCTTGATCGTTGTAGCAAAAGCGGAGCGAAGTTCGACTATGAAAAAGGAAAATGGTTCAACCATAAATACATCCAGCAAAAGAGCAATGCCGAGTTGGCGGAAATGTTCGTTCCGGTATTAAAGGAGCATGGAGTAGAAGCTCCGCTGGAAAAGACCGAGGCAGTTGTCGGATTGGTGAAAGAGCGCGTAAACTTCGTAAAAGAGTTATGGGGGCAGAGTGCTTTCTTCTTTGTAGCTCCTGAACAGTATGACGAAAAAACTGTAAAAAAACGCTGGAAAGCGGAAACACCCGATCAACTTTCTCAGCTTTGCGACGTATTGGAAGGTATAACAGATTTCACTTCCGAAAATACAGAGCATGTCGTGAAAGAATGGATTGCGGCTCGTGAATACCATTTGGGTAACATCATGAATGCTTTCCGTCTGGCTGTAGTAGGGGAATCGAAAGGTCCTCATATGTTTGATATCACAACGCTTATTGGTAAAGACGAAACGATTGCACGCCTGAAAAAAGCGATTGCAACAATAAAATAAGAATGAAAATACTTAGGGCCTTAATTCTGATAACAGTTTTTCTGGGTACCTGCCTGCGGGCAGATGCCCAGAAATTTTTATGGGATGTCGATTTTACCGGATTTTTTGATAATCGCGAGTTCAAACCACCCTATCAGGTGCCGCAAACCTTTTTCGGAACACGGCTTTCTCCTGAAATCGGTGTTCAGCTTCGGGAGGAACATCAGTTGATGGGAGGCTTAAGCTGGCTGATGGAATTTGGATCGCATACCGACCGGAAGGTCGACTGGACCGTTTATTACCGCGATAATTCTCCCGGATTAAAAGCTGCTTTCGGGGCTTTTCCCCGTCGTTTGCTGGCACAGGAATATCCGAGTGCCCTGATGTATGATTCGATTCTTTATTTTAATCCCAATATCAATGGTGCGCTGATTCAGTATTTCAGTAAGGCAGGCTACGTTGAGGCCTATATCGACTGGCGGAGTAAGCAGACGAATAAAGACCGCGAGGTCTTTGTCATGGCTTCCAGCGGACGTTATGCTTACAAACAGGCTTTTGCCGGATGGTTTCTGTCGGTAACGCATTTTGCCAAAACAAAAAATGCGCCCGGGGATATGAATGTGATCGACAACATCATGTTTAATCCTTATATCGGAGGAAACTTTTCTCACCAAACGGTTTTTGATTCATTGCAGTTTAAAACCGGAGCACTGATCTCGATGGATCGTAACCGTGGAAACGGGATCTGGCGTCGTCCGGTAGGTTTCCTGGGTGAATTTACCATGGAGTGGCGATTCCTGGGATTACATGATGTGTTTTATGCCGGAGGTAACCAGCTTCCTTTTTATAATGAATTCGGTTCGGCTTTGCATTCTGCCGATCCTTTTTATCAGGCTAAAATTTACAACCGCACCGATATTTACGTTTATCTTTTGCGCAATAAATACGTTGAATGTAAGGCTGCCTGTAATATTCATTATGACCGGCACAGGGTACAATTTCAGCAACAACTATTATTACGATTCAATATTAATCAACAGGCTACGGAAAAAAGGAAATCGGGTAAAAGATCCCGTTTTTCCGATTGATTCACCCCTTCGGGAGAAGTTCGTGGTGTAGTTCTGTTATAGCAACCGATTCATCCGATGAAGATTTTATACAACACCGGCATCTCGCTTTATGGTATGGCCATCCGCATGGTAGCCGGGAAGAATCCCAAGGCAGCAAAAATGATCGCGGGACATAAAGTCGTATTCGACTATCTGAAAGAAAACAGAAAAGCCGGCGACCGGTATCTCTGGTTTCACGCAGCTTCTTTAGGAGAGTTCGAACAGGGACGCCCTCTGATCGAGCAGCTGCGGATATCTTATCCGGAATATAAGATTGCATTGACTTTTTTTTCCCCCTCCGGTTATGAGGTGCGTAAGAATTATGCGGGAGCTGATTTGATTTGCTACCTGCCTTTGGATATGCCGTCTAACGTTACCCGTTTTCTGGATATCTTAAACCCCGAAAAAGCTTTTTTTATTAAATATGAGTTTTGGGCTAATTACCTGCACGAACTTAAGAAAAGAGCAATTCCCGTTTATCTTTTTTCGGCCATCTTCCGTCCGGAACAAGTCTTTTTCAAGCCCTACGGAGCTTTTTTTCGCAAGCTGCTCCGCGTTTATGACTCTATTTTCGTGCAAGATGAATCTTCGCGGAAATTATTACGTGAGATAGGTATTGAGAACGTAGAGGTAGCGGGCGATACCCGGTTCGATCGGGTACTTGAGATTCGGGATCAGGCAAAAGAGATTCCGTTGATTTGCTCATTTACAGAAGGAGCCTCTTTCGTATTGGTGGCCGGAAGCTCATGGCCGAAGGATGAGGACCTGATGATCGATCACTTTAATCGCCATCCGGAAATGAAACTCATTATAGCCCCACATGAGATCCATGAATCACATCTTACAGATATCATCGGTAAACTCAAGCGCCCTTATGTGAAGTTTTCACAACTGAATGAGGAAAATGCAAAACAAGCAGATTGTCTGCTGATCGATTGTATCGGACTGCTGTCTTCTATTTACCGTTACGGTAATGCCGCATACATAGGAGGAGGATTCGGAGTCGGCATTCACAATGTGCTCGAAGCCGCGGTATATGATATTCCTGTCGTTTTCGGTCCCAATTACAGTCGTTTTCGCGAGGCTTGTAACCTGGTCGGCCGCAAGG
>JBOFCW010000076.1:0-2501 GCA_051646395.1 Bacteroidales bacterium | reverse complement strand
AGTTTCAATAACCGCGCATAATAAATCTTTAGCTTCCACTTGTTTTTTCGGATTTAAACAATTGTCACAATTTCCACAATTCTCTTCCTTATATTCCTCACCAAAATAATGTAACAATGTTTTTCGTCTGCAAACAGACGATTCGGCATAACCCGCCGTCTCCATTAATAACAGTTTACCTATCTCCTGCTCAGCAAGAGGTTTATTTTGCATAAACTTTTCGAGCTTCTGCAAGTCCTTATAAGAATAAAAGGCAATACACTTACCCTCGCCTCCGTCTCTTCCGGCTCGCCCGGTCTCCTGATAATACCCCTCCAGACTTTTCGGAATATCATAGTGAATTACATAACGAACATCGGGTTTATCAATACCCATACCGAATGCAATTGTAGCTACAATAACATCTACTTTTTCCAACAAAAAGGAATCCTGATTCTGACTCCGAATACTCGAATCCATTCCTGCATGATAAGCCAATGCATTGACGCCGTTCGCCCGAAGGATCTCAGCAAACTCTTCCACCTTTTTTCTGCTCAGGCAGTAAATAATACCAGATTTACCCTGTTGAGATTTGATAAACCGAATGATATCCCTGTCTACATTTTTTGTTTTAGAGCGTACTTCATAATATAGATTTGGTCGGTTAAAAGAGGATTTGAATATCTGAGCATTCAACATTCCGAGATTTTTCTGAATATCGTGCTGCACTTTTGGCGTTGCCGTAGCTGTTAGTGCGATCAACGGCCGCTGTCCAATCTCATTTATTATTGGTCGGATTCTGCGATATTCAGGCCTAAAATCGTGACCCCATTCAGAAATACAATGAGCTTCATCAACGGCATAAAAAGAGATCTTTATCTGTTTTAAAAATTCAATATTATCCTCCTTTGTCAGTGACTCGGGAGCAACATAAAGCAACTTCGTTTTTCCAGAAAGAATATCCCGACGCACTTGTTCAATTGCTGATTTATTCAATGAAGAATTTATAAAATGAGCTACCCCATCGTCTTCACTGATGTTACGCATTGCATCCACCTGGTTTTTCATCAAAGCTATTAAAGGAGAGATTACAATAGCTGTTCCTTCCATCAACAAAGAAGGCAACTGATAACACAGAGACTTTCCGCCCCCGGTAGGCATCAGCACAAACGTATCATTACCATCCAGCAGATTATAGATGATTTTCTCCTGATTTCCTTTAAATGTATCAAAACCAAAATGAGTTTTCAGACTTTCGGCCAGATTTACAGATTTTACCATAGAACTAAATAAGATTTTCATAGAGGCTTAGATCGATCTGACCCTATACTCTATAAACAAAGGTATACAGAAGTTCAATATCAGCGAAAAAATTCTGTTATATTTTCATTATCGAAACCGATGAATTTAATTTTCCATCGGTTTTCGATTTCCTTTATTCCTGACTTAAAAGCTCCATGTTTGACTTTTCCATTTTTCCTTGTGCATATTCAAGCGTGATATGAAGCTCTTTTTCTGCACTAGAAGGCATCTCAAACATCGCATCCATCATGATGGTCTCTGCTATCGAACGCAATCCGCGAGCACCCAGTCTGAATTCAACTGCTTTTTCAACAATATAGTCGTAAACCTCTTCGTCAAAAATTAATTTCACGTCATCCATTTCAAATAGCTTCACATATTGACGGATGATTGAATTTTTAGGTTCAGTAAGAATTCGGCGCAATGCCTCTTTATCAAGAGGATTCAGATATGTCAAAATCGGCAAACGACCAATAATTTCCGGAATCAGACCAAATGATTTCAAATCAGTCGGCGTAATGTATTTCAGGAAATTTTCAGGATCAACTTCTTTCCGTTTGATGCCAGCCGAATATCCGACAGTTCTGGAATTCATCCTTTGCGCTATTTTTTTCTCAATGCCATCAAAGGCTCCCCCACAAATAAACAATACATTTTTCGTGTTAACGGGTATCATTTTCTGATCCGGATGCTTACGTCCTCCCTGAGGCGGCACGTTAATTACAGATCCTTCCAACAATTTCAACAAACCTTGTTGAACCCCTTCTCCACTCACATCACGCGTAATTGAAGGATTATCACCTTTACGAGCGATTTTATCTATCTCATCGATGAATACAATCCCTCTTTCAGCTTTTTCCACGTCATAATCCGCCGCTTGTAGCAAGCGAGTCAGAATACTTTCAATATCCTCTCCCACGTAACCCGCTTCAGTCAAAACCGTCGCGTCAACAATAGTAAAAGGCACGTGAAGCAATTTGGCAATCGTTCTGGCAAGAAGGGTTTTCCCTGTTCCGGTTCGCCCCACCATTACGATATTTGATTTTTCAATCTCAACCTCGTCATCCAAAACATCCTGCAATAAACGTTTATAATGATTATAAACTGCTACTGAAAGAAATTTCTTTGCGCTATCCTGCCCAATAACATACTGATCCAGAAATATTTTGATATCAGCTGGATTAGGCAAATCCTCTTTTGTGAATCCTAAGCTTCCCACT
>JBOFCW010000073.1:0-6479 GCA_051646395.1 Bacteroidales bacterium | reverse complement strand
AATCCGAATCTGAAATGGGAAAAAAACTACAACATGAATATCGGTCTGGATCTTTCGTTTATCGAACGGATTTTCGTTAGCCTCGAATATTACAATCGCGACACCAAAGACCTGCTTTATAACAGACCGATCAGTACGACCACCGGATTCCAGAATTACCTGGCCAATGTTGGAAAACTCAATAACAAGGGGGTGGAATTCGAATTACGCACCATCAACTTCGCAAGTGCGGATTTCGACTGGACTACCGTGCTGAATCTGACTCACAACCGCAACAAGATTGTTTCGCTCGACGGAAATATGAAGCAGTCGATTGAAGGCGGATGGTTCATCCACAAAGTGGGGCTGCCTTATAACAGTTTCTACGTGAAAGAATTTGCCGGTGTGGATCCGCAGACGGGGAAGGCGCTTTACTACCTGAACACGCAGGATGCCGATGGCAACTACGATCGTTCGACTACGACCGATGCGAATAAAGCGCAAGCGATAGCTTATAAGTCGTCTGATCCCAAGCTGGCGGGCGGTCTGACCAACCTGTTCAAATACAAATGGTTCGACCTTGGTTTTACGTTCACTTATTCGCTGGGGGGATATTCGTTCGATAAAACCGGCTCGCGCATCGAAACCGACGGAGCGAGTGAAGCCAAGCGCAACCTGCCGGTATATATGATCGACCGCTGGCAGAACCCGGGCGATATCACCGATATACCCCGTTTCGTACTTGATCAGCCAGCCGGTCCGCAAAACTCTTCGCGCTACGTCCACAGTACCGACCATCTCCGTCTGAAGAACCTGACCTTTGGGATGAGCCTGCCCAACAACTGGGCTTCGAAACTGATGATCGACAACGCCCGCATCTATTTCTCCGGCAGCAACCTGCTTACCTGGGCCAAGTGGAAACAATATGATCCGGAAGTGCCTGTCAACGGAGAGGTATATTGCGAAGCCCCTCCGATGCGCACATTCAGCTTCGGGCTGGAAGTAACATTCTGATAACGTTTAATGGATTCAAGAAAATGAGAAAATATATATTCGCGGCAATCATGTCCGCAGCCCTGGGTTTCAGTTCCTGTTCGGCCGATTGGCTGAATCTGAATCCTTCCACGTCGGTTACCTCGCCAGATGCCATCCGGACTCTGCAGGACGCGCAAATCGCGCTCAATGGAGTGTACCGCATTGCCGCTTCACACAGCTATTATGGTGATAATTACCTGTATTACGGTGATTGCCGCGGCGAAGACGTGCAGGCTTATATGAGCAAGGGAGCCGGCCGGCGCGTATCTCCGTATTACGAGTTCAATGTAACGGCCGACGACGCCTTTAACATTACCCGCGTATGGAATCAGCCGTATGTCGTGATTCACCAGGCCAACAGTCTGATCGAAGCGATCGATGCAGGCAAGGTGGAAACCAACGATACCAAGGCCCTTTCCATGATTCGCTCAGAAGCCCTGGCGATGCGCGCATTAGCGCATTTCGATCTGACGAAACTGTTCGCGAAGCCTTATTCGTATGATCAGGGAGCTTCGTTGGGCGTTCCTGTGGAAATCCGCACCACATTGCCGACTCATCAGCCGGCCCGCAATACGGTAGCCGAATGTTATGATCAGGTGATCGCCGATATGGAAGAAGCCCTCCCGGGATTGTCGATAGAGAAAAAAGACGGATTCCAGAACTACTGGAGTGTCTGTGCGCTTCTTTCTCGTATCTATCTGTATAAAGAAGATAACGAAAAGGCGTTGCAGTATGCAGAAGAAGTGATCAACAACGGGGGCAAGTACCGTCTTTATACCCGCGAGGAATATCCCGCGGTATGGGGAAAAGACTTCCAGTCCGAATCTTTGTTCGAATTCTACTATACGCTGACTGAGCCGTCGGGAGGAACAGGAGGTGAGGGCGCTCCGATGGTGTATGCGGATATTACGCTCGACTGGACGAACCTGATTCTGACCGAGTCGTTCCTCAACTTGTTGAACGAAGATCCCGATGACGTACGCCACTGCATTACGAAAATGCCGGTCAATCCGGATGCCGATATCCTGCCGGCAGGTTCTGCCGGAAAACCCAAATACATGGGTAAATACCCGGGTAAGACGGGCGACAATCCTCAGGATAACGATATCTGCGTCGTTCGTCTTTCGGAAGTGTATCTGAATGCGGCCGAGGCTGCCTTTAAATCCGGAAACAATACTTTGGCGGCGCAATACCTGAATGCGATCGTAACGCGGGCGAATCCCGCGCGTTCGGTAACGGCGGGTGAAGTATCGCTCGAAGGCATTCTGCTTGAGCGCCGGAAAGAACTGGTAGGCGAAGGGCATGCTTTCTTCGATTATATCCGCAACGGGAAGAATATCACCCGGAAAGGGGGATGGCACTTGTCTTCCATCCCGACGGATGCCGTTATGATCCAACCCACAGACAACCGCATCGCTTTGCCGATTCCGCAAACCGAAATGGATGCCAATCCGAATATGGTACAGAATCCGCGATAATAGATTTCTTAATTTGCATTTTTTTTCAGACAGACGGCCGGCTTAAAATAAATAAGCCGGCTGTTCTTTTTACAAACAGCCGGCTATAAATGTTTTCAGACCTGATATATTACATCGGTACCTGCTCTTCGGCAGGAAGCTCCTCTTTTTCGCGGGGAAGGATGAGGTTCAGCAATACGCCGAGCAAAGCGGCAAGACCGATACCGGCCAATGTGAAGTCGCCGAACTGGAAAACGGCACCCCCGATTCCCGACGTCAGGATCAGTGATACGATAATCATGTTGCGTGTGTTGCTCAGGTCCACTTTGTTCTGGATCAGGTTACTGATACCCACCGAAGCGATGGTTCCGAAAAGCAGCAGCATGATACCTCCGAGCACCGACTGCGGAATGGTTTTCAATAACGCGCTGATCTTGCCGAATACTGAAAATACGATACCCGTTACCGCAGCAATACGGATGACTGCCGGATCTGTGATTTTTGTCAACGAGATTGCTCCTGTTACCTCAGAATAAGTCGTTACGGGAGGACCGCCCACCAGACCAGACATAACACAGGCCAGCCCGTCACCAAGCATGGTGCGGTGTAGTCCCGGATCTTTGATGAAGTCTTTACCCGCTACCGAATTGATGGTGTACATGTCGCCGATATGTTCGATGATCGGAGCGATCGCTACCGGAATCATGAAAATGATGGCTTCCCATGAGAATTCCGGTTTTACGAAATTCGGCCATGATAGCCATGCCGCTTCCTTCACCAGTGTGAAGTCAACCCCGTAGAATGCCCAGGCGCATAGGTATCCCACTACGATGGCCATGAAGATCGGGATCAGTTTGAACAGACCTTTGCCCAAAAGAGAAATCAATACGGCTGTGGTCAGTGCGACCAGTGCCAGCACCCAGTTGTCTTTGGCCATGTTCACGCCCGAAGAAGCGAGCGAAAGACCAATCAGAATGATTACCGGACCGATTACTACCGGTGGGAAAAGGCGTTTGATAAAACCGGTTCCGAACAGTTTGATCATAAGGCTCATCAATCCGTAAACGGCACCAACGGCAACCAGACCGGAGAGCGTTCCCGGAAGGCCGTAGAGCTCGGTGGCTTTGATGATCGGAGCGATGAAGGCAAAACTACTACCCAGGAATACGGGTACTTTTCCTTTTGTAATCAAATGGAACATAAGTGTACCTACACCAGCTGTAAATAAAGCGGTTGAAGGGTCAAGACCCACTAATAACGGAACGAGAACCGTGGCACCGAAGGCAACGAAAAGAAACTGTACGCCTACGACCGTTTTTTTGAATGGAGATAGATGTGATGTTGGACTCATAAATTATTAAAATGATGCATAATGTATTGTTTCTCAGGGGTTGTCTGAAAAGACATAAAAAAAGGGGCGAAAACAATTCGCCCCTTATATAGGATTAGTCACGCTCCAGATACGTATATCCGTATAAGCCTGAACGATAATTAGAAAGGAATTCACGTCCCTCTTCCGGTGTGATCTTACCAGCTTTCATCGAGCGGGTAACCCAGCCTTCAACATTACGAACCAGTTTACGCGGATTGTAGTCTACGTAGTCAAGTACGTCGGCAACGGTTTCGCCGTCATAAACCTGATCGATTTCATAACGGTCGTTGTAAACGCTGATGTGTACGGCATTTGTATCGCCGAACAGGTTATGCAGGTCACCCAGGATTTCCTGATATGCACCAACAAGGAATACGCCGATATAATACGGTTCGTGGTCTTTCAACGCGTGAACCGGCAGGTTGTACGGGTTATTCTGCGTAGCGATGAAGTTGTCGATCTTACCATCCGAGTCGCAAGTCATGTCCTGTAGAGTAGCCGTACGGCTTGGTTTCTCATTCAGGCGATGAATCGGAATGATCGGGAAGATCTGGTCGATCGCCCATGAATCGGGCAATGACTGGAACAACGAGAAGTTACAGAAATATTTGTCCGGAAGCATCTTCTGGATTTTACGAAGCTCTTCGGGTGCATGTTTCATGTCGGCCGCCATTTTCTGGATTTCGCGAGCGATTGACCAGAACAGACGTTCTACCTGAGCACGGGTGCGCAGGTCGAGCATTCCCAGGCTGAACAGGTCGAGCACTTCCTCGCGGATCTGTAGCGCGTCGTGCCATGTTTCCAGCAAACGGGGCTGCGTCATGTGTTCGTAGTTATCGTAAAGTTCGCGTACCAGTTCGTGGTCGTCTTCCGAGATTTCCGTTTTCGGATCCCATTCCGGTAACTGTGCTGTTTCCAAAACCTCGAAAACAAGTACGGAATGATGCGCCGTAAGCGAGCGTCCGCTTTCGGTAATGATATTTGGATGAGGAAGTTCGTTTTTATCGGAAGCTTCAACGAATGCCGCTACCGAGTCGTTCACGTACTCCTGGATCGTATAGTTCATGCTGCTTTCGCTCAGCGAAGAACGGGTGCCGTCGTAATCGACGCCTAAACCGCCACCGATGTCGGTAAACTCGACATTAAAGCCCATTTTACGCAATTGTACGTAGAACTGAGCCGCTTCGCGTAGAGCATTTTTGATATGACGGATTTTCGTTACCTGGCTACCGATATGGAAATGGATCAGTCGCAGGCAATCGCCCATCTTATTTTTTTCAAGGAAGTCGAGTGCATTCAGCAATTCGCTCGAGTTCAAACCGAATTTGCTTACATCGCCGCCGCTTTCTTCCCACTTGCCGCTACCAGAGCTGGCCAGTTTGATACGGATGCCGATGTTCGGACGCAGGTTCAGACGCTTAGCGATACGTGCGATTGATTGTAACTCACTGATTTTTTCGACAACAAGAAATATGTTGCGTCCCATCTTCTGAGCCAGCAAAGCAAGTTCAATATAGTTTTCGTCTTTGTATCCGTTGCAAATAATCAAAGAATCAGAATCGATGTTTGAAGCAAGAACAGCATGCAGTTCCGGTTTGGAACCGGCTTCCAGTCCGATGTTGAATTTCTTTCCATGTCCGACAATCTCATCGACTACCGGTTTCATCTGATTCACTTTGATCGGATAGATAATGAAGTTCTGCGCCCGGTATTCATACTCTTCGGCCGCTTGCTTAAAACAATTAGATATCTTTTCGATACGGGTGTCGAGGATATCCGGAAAACGGAGTAATACGGGAGCCGTTAAATCACGCACCTGAAGCTCGTCCATCAGCTCCTTCAGATCGACCGGGAAATTACCGGGACGGGGCGTAACGGTTACATTCCCTTTGTCATTGATATTAAAATAATTCAGACCCCAACCGTTGATGTTATACAGTTCGGCCGAATCTTCAATACGCCATCTTCTCATTTCTTGTTAAACTGAATAAATTATTAAAATGAAGTCAGCAAAAGTAAGCAGAAAAACTTATTCAAATAACACTTTTGAATCAAATAGTACCCCTTTAATTCAGAAGTTTATTATTCTTTATAATTGTTTGATTTAGAAATCGGGGTAATTGAATAAATATTCATGAAATATAACCTGTTAGCTTCTTATTCAGAGAATAAACTAATCCCAATCTATAACCTGTCAATATTTGTAAGGTGTAAAGTGAACTTATTTCTTCGTTGGATGTATCTCTTTAAATACGTTTGCCGGAATAATTAAAATCGATTATGCCCGGAAATTACTAAAATGAAGAGCTTATGGAAAATGAGAATAGAAAGTATAAAGTTGTGTTTCTGGATGTTATTGAGACCTTGTTGGACTTGAATCCTATTAAGGAGTCTTTGTCCATATTGTTAGGGAATAGGCGAGATTTAGCTGATAAATGGTTTGATCAAATGCTCTTTTATTCTTTGGTTGACAGCCTGATAGACAGCTATCATACTTTTGGGGAAATTGCTGGAGCAACGCTACGCATGGTGGCAAAAGCTAACGATATTCGGTTGACGGATGGACAGATAGAGGCTTTTCTTTCGATAGTTAATGATTTAAAGCCTTTTGACGATGTGATTCCCGGTCTGGCTCT